>CACZRG010000133.1 GCA_902783485.1 uncultured Elusimicrobium sp. | reverse complement strand
GCTTTAACCTCGTATTCTTCCCGTTCGCGGTATGCCCCATCGCCTCCGCGCGGTATTTTAAGACAGCATACTGTTTCATCGTTTTCCGAACGCAGGCGCAGTGCAGCCTTATAGTCAAAGCGCAGCAGTCTGTCTTCCGTGTCATAATAGGCCGCCTTCATTTTTATTATTTCAGGGCCTTTGCGGAAGCAGCCTGCCACATAAGGTTCAAGTAGCAGTTCTCCTGGTCTTCTTTCTGCCGGAAATTTCCATTTATATTCCAGTTCCATAATTATATTTTATAAAAAAGTTGTCAGTACCGGGTGCAGGATTATTGCCTATTTTATGGTGGAATAATCCGGGGTACCGGAAATATTCAGTCCGGAAGGGTTTATTCTTATAGCCGGTCTTACGCAGCCGCCACCCTCATTTACCGGGCCACCGGCAAAGAAAACAAGCCCATCCGTGTCAACATAGCATACACGGCCGGGCATAAAACCGGATGTACGCAGCCACCAGCGGCCACCGTCTCCGAAAAGATTGCGGCACAGATGTTCCGCTGCATAGCCTGTGGCCGGGGCTGTTCTTTCCGCAGTCCTGAAATATTTTTTTACCTCTTCAACGCTAAGCAGGAAAACGCTGTCTTCCGTATCCGGCTGTGCTTTGCTGAAAAACAGAAATAACCGGCTGTTTTTTAATCTGGTAACAGATATGGCCTTTCTTTCCTTTTCATTAAAAGCCTGCTGTAAAAATTCAGTGTTCAGCCATTTTCTGATGGAGCTTTGCTCCCAGGTTTCGCCGGATCTTTTCTCATTGAAAACCCTGCCGTCAAGTGAGAAAGCGGATACAAGCAGCAGGGTACCATCAGGTTCTGTTTCAAGAACTTTCCATTCTATTGGCTTTTTTTCTGCTCTGCCTGAAGAGGATTCAGATGAAACAGCTGCCTGTCCGCCGGTATTTTCTGCAGAATTGAAATATCTGCCAAATTTGACAATAGTGCCAGGCTTTATCTGAGTGCCGGACACCGTGCGTGCATGTTTTAAATCAGCTGCTGAATCTGCTGCGTATATGTGTGTAAAAGGGTATGAAATAAACGGAACTGATAATAAAACGGTTAATAGAATCTGTTTCATTTTCTTTCGCGCAGGTCAAGGCGCCTGAGGGCTTTTTCAGCGGATCCGTCACCGCAGGCCGCGCCTGTCTCGTAATAAAGCCGTGCCTGTTTCAGATCTGGTTCCACACCAAGACCTTCTTCGTAAATCCTTCCAATACGATAAGGTGCGTCCGGGTGTGATTTCCTCATTGCCTTTTTATAATTTTCCAGGGCTTTGGCATAATCTTTTTCCGTGCCTATGCCCTGCTCATAGAAACAGCCCAGCTGAAAATAGCCGCATACATAACCGGTATCTGCGGACATGACTGCGTATCTGAATGCTTTTTTGTAATCGGCTTTTACTCCCCTGCCTTCTGAATATATGCAGGACAGATAAAACTGCGCCATTCCGTCATTTTCCATGGCGGCTTTTTCCAGATAATGCATTGCCTCTTTATAATTCCGTGGTTCCCCGGTATCGTAAAGAAGCAGACCGTACAGGGCCATACATGGAGTATCTTCTTTTTCGGCTCCTGCCCGCAGCTGTTCAAGACATTTTTCCATATCTCCGGAATCCATGTATATCAGGGCTGAATGGTAAAAAGCCGCAACGCAGCCTGACTGCGCTGATTTTTTTAGCAGGGAACCTGCGATAATTCTGTTTCCCATATGTTTCTGGCACATTCCGGCCATCATTGTGGCGTAGGAATTTCCCAGTTCCGAAGCGCGGCTGTATAAGGAGAATGCCCTGTCCATGTTCTCAGTTGTGTTATTCCTGTTTACGGCCACTGCGATATAATAATGGTCGCCTAAGCGTGTCAGGGATTCAATATCCTCCTGCCCTGCGTTAAGTTCAAACAGTTTTACTGCTGTGGTACTGTCTTTTTCTGTACCGGTACCTGTATAAAGCATTGCCGCAATCGCTGTTACCGCTGGACGGAATCGTTTTTTTGCGGAAAGCAGAAAATATGCAAAAGCCTTTTCGGGACTGTATTTCTGTGTTTTTCCGTCTGTTTGTGTCAGATATGTTTCTGCAAGCAGGTAAAGCGCTTCTGCGCTGCCTTTTGCTGCGGCTTCTTCAAGCAGTGCAGTACCTGTTTTGAGACATTCAGTATTAAATGGATTGGAATTTCCACAGCCGTCTGTATATGCCATGGCAAGGCTGCAGAGGGCGCCGGCATAATTTCTGTTACTGTTCAGGCCCGTTGGAAAACTGGTGTTCTCACTGCCCTGTCTGTTCTGTGCGTCCGTATAGGCTAATGCAAGCCATGGCAGGGCATCACTGACTGAAAAAATATCAGCCGTATCATGCAGATGTGCCATGTATTCCAGTCCTGTATATAAATAAGCCGGGGCATACTGCATATCGGCCGCCCTGCGTAGATAAATCAGCGCCTCTCCGGGAACGGCGTCGTTAACAAGACCGTAGTGAAGCATAGCGCCGTAAAGAAAACATGCCTCCGTTTCTCCTTTGACCGCTTTTTCCTTGAGGAATCCGGCAACGGGACTGAACCTTGCCCTGGTCTCATTTTTAAAAAATTCTGATACGGAGCCGTGTCTGATATTATCAGTGCAGGAGTATTCACGGGTACCGAAAGAACTACGTCTGCCGTCATACCGGCATAATTCCATATACCTGATGAGTATGTGCGCCGCATCAGTGAATAAGCCGCGTTTCAGATAAATCAGGGCAAGCGTACGCGCTGGGGAGGCGCTTCCACCTTCAGCAGCTTTTTTTAGATAGTATTCAGCCGCTGTATAATCCCTGGAATCAAGCGCCTGTGAAGCGTTATAAACAAGCCCGGACTGCTCACTGAGATATGATTCAATCTGTTTGAAATCTTCCTCTTTCATTATTCCTCTGCTGCTGTACGTGCCTGTTGAACCCGTTTACATTGAATGTATGGCGTTATAATAACTGTATAATACCGTATTTTATTTTTCGGATATGCTTATTTTCCAGTCTTCTCCGTAGGAAATACCATATTTGGAGGCAAAATTCCCCATGTTCAGTGCCACGGCCAGATTTCCCAGACTGTTTATGTAAAGAAGCGGTTTCCCTTCCGGTACATCGCTGAATGTATTGCAGAAGCGTACCTGCCCGCTGAAGAATACCCTGCCTTTACGTGATATTTCCACTTTATATGATTTCCCGGCGCTCATATGAAGAAGACGCATGGTATCACGGCCAATGTTGGTCCACAGATTGCCATACTGTACATCTGTAATATTAATACAGCCATTAAGTGTTCCGTTTTTAAAACTGGCGTGTGTATATCTGAGTTTCTGAACCGGGGTTTCAAGAATGGGACCAACCTCATCATAATTTATAATATGTGAGGCAAGGCGTGCACCTGTATAGGCGTAAACATCACGGCCATGGAAAGTGTCTGAACCGTAGCTGTCCGGCAGACGGTTTGTTTCCTCATCTATAACGCGCACTTCCCTGATTCCAACCGTGTCAGCAAGAAGGGTAATTGTACCATTATCCGGCGTTACAATATAATGGCCGGATTCCAGCAGGACAACTATGGATTTGCGTTCCGAGCCTACTCCAGGGTCTATCACGGAAACGAAAACAGTTCCCTGCGGCCAGTATGTGACAGTCTGATAAAGCCTGAATGATGCGTCCCATATTTTACCTGCCGGAATTTCGTGTGTGACATCAAAAAGACGCAGATTCTGCGAAACTCCCATTGCCACGCCCTTCATTGCCGAAACAGCTGCATCCTTTAATCCGAAATCCGACTGGAATACAAGAATGCCGTTTACGGGCATGGCGCCGGATTTCTGCATTTCCTTCCCCGGAACGGAATAGGCGGATTCTATGGCCACAGTATTTCCGGGAGCGGTTATAAAAAAAACGTAAGCTGTTATAATCAGAAATAATTTTGTAAATCTGTTTTTCATATGCATTCTCTTGTATAAAATCAATCTGTTTTATTTGTCTGACCGTTAATAAATTGCAGTCCTGTCATTGTGGCAGAATATGTCTGACAGTTTATTTACTCAAACCGTATGTATCTTTCTATATTGAAATTAACAGTAAGTCTGTGGCTTATTTTATCAAAAATCGCAATTTTCTCCTTTGTCAGGCCTTTCCCCTGTGAGGCGGATTTATCAATGGCAGCCAGAACTATCGCTGGAAGTCCGGAAATTTCATGTACGGCGCGTACAAGTGAACCGGAGGAAATTCTGCCGGTGCCGGATTTGCTGTCAGGTGGCAGAATTTCCTGTGAGATTTTCCAGCCTGCGGGTTCTGGCAGGCCGGCCTGGGTGCCGTTATAAAAAGCAATACAGTCCATTATATCGAACAGAATATCGTCAATAAGTATTTCATCGTCTGAATCAGTATCCTGCCCTCTGGCTTTGGCAGGATTTACGATAATGGCGTCTTCCCTGGAAAAACCCCAGCCACCGGAAATGTATACTGAATCAAGGCCGGATTCCATGCGCATTCTCCTGAAGTCCGTGGGCATATGCAGCATAATGACGGAAGGTGAGAACACGGTATTGTATGTATTGATATCCTCTGCTGTCAGTGAATCCAGCTTTTCCGAAAGCTGCTGAATGTCAGTGCCTTTAAAACCTGAGAAGATTTTTTCAAGGACATATGCCAGTTTCCCACTTACCGCAAGGCCATGCATACCGGCTGTTTTAAGAAAAAGGGACATAACTTTTTTTCCGTCCGGTACGGGGGCACGCTGGTAACAGTTCAGCAGTACAGGCAGTGCATCAGTTACGCCTCTGTCTGCCATGGACTGCAGATTTCTTAATGCAAAAGGGAATCCGGACATGGCGGAGAAGCGGTAATGAAGTACCGCTTTAACCGGGTCTTTTTCCGTGCCGAGGCCACGTTCATAAAAATATCCCAGGGAAAAATGGGTTTCCGGGTCCGCGATATTATATCCGCCATTGTCTGTGATACCGGATTCCGGAAAATGGCCTGTATTATGGGCATAATCTGCTGCTGAAACAGAAGCCTTAAGTTCCTCCAGTACATCTTTTGCGCTGAAAGAAGCTGCCTGTGCGGTTTTTCCACTGTTTCCGTCGTTACTGTTATTTATAGGAAAAGCATCTTTTCCTGAATTTTTAACAATAATGTTAACTTTTTCAGCAAGTTCTTTTTTCATATTCAGATAAGGTTTTGTTTCCCTGTGTGTTGTTCACCGCTATTGGTTCAGCGTGCAATAATCCTTACAGCCCATATTACAAGTTTTATTATGAAATATATGAGCAGAAAGAAAAGTATGTAACGGCCAAACAGCAGAAAGAATAACACTCCCAACAGTACAAGCCCTGTTGGGAAATGTGTGGTGAAAATTCCGAATGGTGAACGGCGCCGGTATTTACCGCCGGTAAAAATGTCAAAAGCGCTCCAGCCGGAATTTCTGCCATAGGAGCCACTGCGGAAAAACGGATTGTCTTCCGTAGATCCCCATGTCCATGATGAGAAAGGATCGTCTTCCGGCTGTCCATAAGTTCTTTCCCCTGAACTGCCGTTCCTACGTGAGAATTCCTGCCACTGTCTCTGCAGTTCCTCCCACTCTTCCCTTGAGAAAGAATTGTTCCAGCCCTGCTCTGAACCGTAATTGTCTCCATAAGAACGGTTTCCATAGCCTCTGTAGCCGTAATATGAAGAGCTTTGGCCTGAACTGCCATCTGTTCCGCCTGTTCCGTAGCCAGTGCCGGAATAACCGGACCGGGAACCCCTGGGGTCTGAACCGTAATTTCTCCAGGCCTTGTATTCTACAGTATATTCGGCGCGTTTTTTGTAATCGGAAAGAGTTGTGTAAGCCTCGTTCAGAAGTTTGGTTTTGGCCTCAAGTTCTTTTTTCTCCGCAGGAGTGGCGCCCGGGTGAAGGTCCGGGTGATACTTCTTTACGGCCTTTCTGTAGGCCTTTTTTATTTCCTCTGTCGGAGCATCCTCCGGAACGCCAAGCAGTTCGTAATAGTTTTCCATTTGTTAAACTGTCCCCCCTTTTTCATACGGCGCTGTTTGAAAAAAACATTACTGTAACAACGCCGCCCCCTGTTTTTATCAGTGTGCTTTTTTGTATTTCACATATTTTTCATGCAGGGAATTGAGTTTTTTCATAAAATTCCCATTTTTTTTAAAAGTGTCAAAAATATCCCTGCCCAGTTTATATCCGGCTCTTATATCAGTTGGGTGATGAACGCCGGCTAACACACGGTACATTCCTGCGCGCTGCGTGGCATCTTTTATGCCTTTTTCATTGTCCGGGTCTATGATTAACATCATGCCTTCGAAGGTCCCCGCCATGGTAGCATGACCGCTCGGATAGGCATATCCGTTTATGCGGCCTATGTTCGCGCATGGTTCGAGAGTTGCATCCGTGTGGAAAGGACGTGGCCTTGAAAATCTGGCTTTTACTATTTTGTTTATGGTGTGGGCATCCTCGTAAACACGGTGAAGGAATTCCTTGTCCTGATATGATAGAGAATCAAAGAATTTTTTGTAAGCCGGATATGTTTCCTGAATGGAGGCATATTCCTGTCCTGCTGCTGCAAAGCACTGCGCTTCAGTGCGCTGTTCCTGCCAGCCGTGGAGTACCTTGAAATCCTCATGATATTCTTCGCTTTCATCGGCAGGGAAATCGGGAATGGAAAAAGCATATCTCATTTCCTCGTCAATGTAAACAAGTTTTCCGTCATGCTGATGCGAGTATTCTATATCTTTTGTCGTCTGAACAGGCGCACATGCGGACATCCCAGTGGCAGATACTGCTATGGAAAGAATCAGGGTGGCGAATCTTAGGTTTTTCATGCTTTGTTTTCCTTCTTGTTTCATTAACCGGCGTTTCAGAAAGTGAAGTCCGCCTGTAGTCATTTATTATATAAAAATATATTGGAAACAGCATAAAAACTGCCCTTGCGCATTCTGTTTTTCTCTATTATAATTATGTTATGAACCTGAAAGAATGTATTGAACTGCTGAAAAAAATAAATGTTCCGTGTGACGATGACGGTGTTGTTTTTACAAAGACGGATAAACTTGATTTTATTGAATCGGAACTGCGTGGCACGGAATGGATAAAAAAAGACGGCGGCATTTATCATATGTATACGAAAAAGCCGCTGGAGGAAATGCCTGCGCCGGTTCTGCTTCTTTCAAGTCATGCGGATTTTGTTTCCGATATAACCGAGCCTTTTTCAGAGGAAACCGAAGACGGTAAGTTTCTGCATGGCACATATGACAATTCAATAACAAATGCTGCTCTGCTTAGTCTTATGCTGGAGAACCGTCTGCCGGACAATGCCGCTGTTGTATTTACAGGCAATGAGGAAAAACATTTTTTCGGTGCCATATCCGCAGGGGAAGATCTTAAGAAGGCAAAGAAAAAATTCAGGGTTATAGTTCTTGATGTAAGTGCTGAAGGCTGGGATGAAGGCTGTCATTTCACGATTGAGAACAATTTCTGGGGCAACCGCTGGGGGCTTGCGGTTATACGTGCCGCGGAAAAAACACGTTACAGCTATCAGTTTGCCGCTGTTGATCAGAAACATATTCCCTCCTATGTGCCTTTTGAAAGGCTGGCAGGCAACGCCTCTGAACCTGATGAATCATGGGCTTATGATGAGGAATTACAGGCGGAGGCTTTTTCGCTATGTATACCGGTTTCAGGGGATATGCATTCTGATGAGGGCGTACTGGCCAGACCGGAAAGTTTTATGGCCTACCGTGAGGCCCTTGCAGCAATAGCTGCAATTCCGCTGTAATTCATATTTTCTTACTGCTGCCACTGTTTGTTTCACGGAATTAATGTGTTCCGCTGAATAAGAAACATTTATCAACGCGTTTTTTCTGTATAATATATCATTATGGCAGATAATGGAAAGGAACTTCTGGATTTTTCATATTCGCGTATGGATATGTTCCGCACCTGTCCCATGAAATACAAGTTCAGGTATGTGGATAAAATGAAAGAACTGCCCAAGGGTTTCTTTTTCTTTGGCAGTGCCATACATTCTGCGCTTGAATTCCTGTACAAGGGTGACAGTCCTGTTTTTCCAACTGTGGAACAGGTGTGTTCTGCCTTTATGGAATTCTGGCTTAGCAGACCGCTTTCGCAGCAGGGGTTCCGCACTGCGGAGGAAGCTGACAGAAAACGCGACGAAGGTATTGCTATGCTTAAGGAATACTATCGCGTGAACAAGGATTCCTTTAAAAGAGCTTTCCTTACCGAAAGAATGTTCAGGTTTGAGATAGACGGCCTTCTTGTTACAGCAATTTCAGACAGAATAGATTATCAGGGCGATGGAAAAATTCTTATAACTGATTATAAAACCGGCAGGGATATACGCCGTACTCCGGACCAGCTTTATATGTATCAGAAGGTTGCAGAGTGTAATCCTGAACTGCCCGAACTTATAGCGGAGCGTCTGGGTGTGCACGTACCTGAAATTAAAATATCACAGATGCTTTATTACCATGTGCCAACAAACAAAAAATATTATTTTGACAGGGCCGGAGATGATCAGATAAAGAAATTCTGGGATGATGCGCTTGCCACAGCAGAGGAAATGCGTGCCGGAAGATTTGAGCCGTCCCCTTCGGAATCAAACTGCCGCTGGTGTGATTTCAAGGCATACTGCCCGGTGTACGGTGGAAGTGGAAAAGCGCCTGCGCAGGATACAGACAGTTCCGGCGCTGCATCAGGAACAGAAGGAACAGGACCGCTTTTTTATGGTATCAGGTCCGCTGGTGAGGAAACAGCAGCGGAAAGACAGAATGTTTCCCTGTTGCAGCTGCTTAACCGTTGTGGTGATCTTGAAGAAAGAAAAAATGTCATAGACAGAGAACTGAAAATTCTGTGCGGACGGATAGCCGAACTGAATCTTACGGCTGGTGAATATAATACAGGCCGATATACTGCTTCTCTCGGCATGAAAAGCAGCTGGAAAACAGACAGCCGTGATGCCGTAATATCTTTGTTGCGGGAATATAATCTGTATGACAGGGCATGCACACTGACAATGAGCGGGATAGTCGCGTTACTGAATAGCAGCGATATTCCTGTGGATTTCCGTGAAAAAATGAAAAAACTGCTGAGGAGGGAGGAGCAGACCACTGTTACGGTAAAAAAGAATCCCCCTCCCATGTAATTTATACAGGAAGTATAATGGATAGAGATTTTATTGTTGTGCTTGATCAGGGCAGCAGCAGTTCCCGGGCCCTGCTTATGGATGCTTCCGGCACTATTTACTGCCGTTCGCAGAAAAATATTTCCGCTGTATACCCGGCTCCGGGCCGCGCGGAATATGATGCTGAAAAACTGTTTCAGTCACAGAAAGAAAGTCTTGCAGAAGTTTTAAACGCCATACCGGCTGGAGCTAAAAATCCGGTTCTGGGAATGACTGCGCAGCGTTCAACGGTTGTGCTGTGGGATTCCGCAGGCGGACGCCCGCTGTGTCCGGCCATGAGCTGGCAGGATGGGCGTGCCATTGATATAATAAACAGGCTACCCTTCGGACATACACAGATACACACTATGACCGGGCTGTATAAAACGCCTTATTACAGCGCTTCCAAAATAGCCTGGGCTGTAGAGAATCTTACGGAGGTGCGCGCAGCTGCGGAAAAAGGAACACTGCGTGTGGGCCCTGTATCAACATATATACTCTGGAGACTGTCCGAGGGAAAAATTTTCGCCTGCGACCCAACCTTTGCGCAGCGAACGCTTCTTATGAATCTTAGAAAAGGCAGATGGGAGGAAAAACTGCTGTCTGCTTTCGGAATAAAAAAAAGCTGGCTGCCTGAAATAATGCCGTCTTCCGGATTTTATGGAAACATAAATATCGAAGGCCGCGAATTATCTGTAACAGCCATGATCGGTGATCAGCAGGCTGCCATGTCAGGTCTGGGAATAGACAGTCCCGGAGAGGGAGCTGTAAACTATGGTACAGGGGCTTTTCTTCTGGTAAATACCGGTAACAGACCGCTTAGGATAAAGGGACTTATAGATTCGTACGGCTGGAAACGTTCTTCTGAGAAAAAAGCCGTGTATTTCAGTGAAGTGCTTGTTAATTCAGCCGGAACCATGCTTGAGTGGCTCAGGACCAGATTCGGAATGTTTGAGGATATATCCGAGGCAGACGGGCTTTGCCGTGTATCCAGACAGCGTGTTTTATGCCTGCCGGTGATAGGCGGTCTTGCAGCACCATATTGGGATTTTGAGGTGAAAACCTGTTTTTTCGGTCTTACCGCCTCTTCATGCAAAGCAGATATAGTGCGCGCTGTTACGGAAGGCATAGCATTCATGATTGCTGACGGCCTTGAGAGAATAAAACAGAAAGGCATAAAGGTCAATGAACTGAAAGCAGGCGGAGGCCTTTCAAAAATGACCTATCTCATGCAGTTTCAGGCTGATATAACCGGTATAAGGGTGGCGGTGACAGATGAGCCTGAATCAACCGCTCTTGGGGCCGGGCGTGAAGCCGTAACAGGTTCAGGCGGTACACCTTATTTCCAGCCGGTAAAAGCAAAAACCTTTCTGCCACGTCTGAATGAAGAGGAAAGACAGAAACTTCTGCTTAAATGGCGTGATTATGTGAAGCACTGCCAGGCCGGAACAAGAATACTTAGATAAAAAACAGACAGCAGCGGTTCAGAAAAAAGCTTTTACACCGAGCATAAACTGCGTTGAGTCAAAAGCGAAATCCACATTTTTTATTTCAGGCGAACCGTAATTAAGATAGCGTATGCCTAAATCCAGTGCGATATTTTCTGTGAAAGAATATACAAGGCCTGCAGAAGCATGATAGGCGAAGGCTGAGCCGCTGCCCTTGTCCGTGTTGGTTTTTAATGTAATATTTGACATTCCTGCCCCGGCACCGACGTAAGGAACAAGTTCCGGAGTGCCGGAAAGCTTCATGTCTGCATACATGCTTATGAGAAAAGCAAAAGCCTGAAGTTTCGTGTTATGATTATTCAGTGCTTCAGACTGAGGATTATAAATAAAGGCCGCTTCAGTTCTAAGGGCTTTTCTTTTCATTCCTGCGGAAAGTTCTGCGCCGAAGGAATCTGTAAAGGGAGCCCCTCCGTTTTCAATACGTCCCTGTAAAAATTTAAGTGCAGCATAATGTGATATGGCCGGTGATGAGACATAATCTCTGCCTGTATAATAATCAGTATTATTTTCCCGTCCGGATGAGCGGCGCTCTGCCGGAACAAAATCCTCTATGGGTTCCGGTTCCGGCTCCGGTGCAGGCTTTTCCACCTTGTAAAGACTTTGCGGCATGGGTTTCTGTTCGTCTTTTTCCCTGCGCAGCACAGGCTGCGGCCTTTCTTTTTTCAATATCTGTTTTTTCTTTGATTCTTTTTCAAAGAATGTTGTTTCCCAGCCTTCCTCCCATTCGTCATTTATGACTTTGGGTCTGCGTCCGGCTGCGTATAACGGAGCCGCCGCAGCTGAGAACAGTGTGGCACAAAGTAAACAGGCAATGATTTTTTTTGTTTTCATATTGTTAGTCCGTTTTGTCAGTCTGGCATGTTTAAATACCGGGAATCAGAGAATCAGAGTGTTTTAAGATAATCTGCCGCTGCAAGGGCCGCCCTTGCGCCGGACGCCGCTGCTGTGACAGCCTGCCGGCACACCGGTTCGGCAACATCTCCTGCCGCAAATACTCCCGGCACGGAGGTACGGCCCTGCGCATCTACGGATATAATGCCGGTGGAGTCAAGCTGTAATTGTCCGGCCACTATGCCGGTTGCGGGCCGCTGTCCAGCTGCAATGAATACTCCGTCTGTTTTTATCATGCGTGTTTCGCCGGTGACATTGTTTTTTATGGCAATGCTTTCCACCTTTTTGCCGCCATCTATTTCGGTGATAACAGAATTCATAATTGTTTCAATATTTGCCACCGCATGAATTCTTTTCTGCAGTGATTCCGTGCCGCGGAATTCATTGCGGCGGTGTACAAGATAAACCTTTGCTGCTATTTTGGCCAGATACAGGGCTTCACCGAGTGCCGTGTCACCGCCGCCTGCAACAGTAACGGTTTTGCCACGGAAGAAAAAACCGTCGCATACAGCACATGAGGAAACACCTTTCCCGGCGAATTTCTTTTCAGAGTCAAGGCCGAGGGAACGCGGTACCGCTCCTGTGGCTATTATGACAGTTCTGGCCATAAAGTTTTTTCCTGAATCAGTTTTAAGGCTGAAAGGAGTTTTTTTCAGTTCTGCTTCAATAACTGTTTCTTCGATAATTTCTGCGCCTGCCCCTGAGGCCTGCTTCTGCATATTGTCAAGCAGATCATAACCTGATACAGGCTCAGGGAAACCCGGATAATTCTCTATGGATTCAGTCTTAAGCAGCTGGCTCCCAGGTTCAGGAGATGAGAAAACTGTAGTGCTCAGCCCGGCCCTGCGGGCGTAAACCGCGGCTGTAAGTCCGGCAGGACCACCGCCGATTATGGCTGCATCAGTTATCTCATTCATAAGAACCGTCCTCTTTGATTCCGGCTTTGGTTAAGAGTTCTTTCACAAGAAAAACAGGAAGGCCCACAATTGTATCAAAACTTCCTTCTGTTTTTTCAATAAACTGGTCGTCTTTGTCCTGAACGGCGTAAGCTCCGGCTTTGTCCAGATGCTTTCTGGCGATTTTCTCAAGTTCTTCTTCCGGCAGTTTCCTTGCCTTGCAGTGTGATACAGCAGTGGCGGAAAGTATCAGTTTTTTCTTTTTCCACACAACTGCCACGCCGGTATATACAGACT
>CACZRG010000132.1 GCA_902783485.1 uncultured Elusimicrobium sp. | reverse complement strand
TACAAGGTCATAGCGGGCATAATAAAGTTCCGACATTTCCCTGCTGCCGGCAATATATGTCTGGCTGTTAAAAACCAGTTGTTCCACATTCCCGGCAGCTTTATCTTCCGGAATAGCGGCAAAGCGCTCAAAAAATGATTCTCCTGCGTCTTCCGGTTTCCCGCTACGGCTGCTGTAATTTTTCTTCCATACCAGATTAGGCACTTTTCTGAAATCAGGCTTGTCCGAAGCAATCTGCCTTGCCAGTTCCAGCATAGGCCGCTCCCCATCGCCACGTATAAGAAAATCCGGTCCATTCTCCATGGACATTATTTCCCTGGCAAAATATGAGGAGGTAAAACCACCACAGACAATCCTGATTTCAGGAAAGAGTTTTTTTATATATCTTATCTCGGCGGCAACAAAGGGCAGCTGCTGATACCAGTGCAGGGAAAAAGCCACCATTCCTGGTTTATATCTGCGTATTACCTGTTTAAGCGAAGGGCCTCCCGTAATCTCCGATATTGTCAGATTGAATATGCGGGACGGAAAACCATTATCTTCAAGTACACCAGCCAGCATGGGAAAGCCAAGCGGCATAATTATCATATCCGCTTTACCATTCCTGAAGCGTCCTGTGTGTACAAAAAGGCAGAATATATTATCTGTTTCCTGCATTATATTTTATTTTACCAGTTAACCCACTGCCTTTCATAGGGTATAAACTGTCTGACAGGCAAAAAAGCAGTAACATACTCTTTGATATAATATAGATAATGGTTCCCGTTATAAAACTTGAAAACATAAAGAAAGAATATCACCTTGAAGATCAGACACTGCATATCCTTAAAGGAATATCACTTGAAATATGCGAAGGCGAATTTGTATCCATAATAGGTCCATCCGGCTCTGGGAAATCAACTCTTATGCACATAATGGGCCTGCTGGACAATGCCTCTTCTGGCACACTGAAAATAGCCGGGCGGGACATTGCCGGAATGAGCGACAGCGAAACCGCCTATATGCGCGCAGATGTAATAGGTTTTATATTTCAGCAGTTCAATCTTCTGCCCAAAATGAATGCGGAAGAAAATGTGGCATTGCCCGGAATATACCTTAACAGGAAAAATGAAAGCGGGGAAAGCAGCGCGGAAGATCTTCTACGCGAAGTAGATCTCGGCAGCCGTATGAAACACAGGCCGTCGCAGCTTTCCGGAGGGCAGCAGCAGCGTGTAGCCATAGCCCGCGCGCTGAAAAACAATCCCAAAATAATTTTCGCAGATGAGCCGACAGGAAATCTGGCTTCTGACCAGTCCGCAGAAATCATGGAGCTTCTGCGCAGGCTTAACAGGGAAAAAGGAATAACCGTAGTAATAGTAACGCATGATCCGGAGGTCGCAGCGAAAACAGACAGACAGATAAAAATAAGGGACGGAGAAATTGTAGAGGATATAAGAAACCCAAATGCCGCCCCGGAAATACAGGCTTCCGGAGACCAGGACGATAAAATTCAGCCTGGAAGCGGCTCATATATAATGCCGGATATTCCGGCCAGAAGATTTATTTCATTCCGGGAAATACATGAAAGCCTGCGCTCTTCGGTAAAATCGCTGATGAGCCGCAAAGTGCGTTCATTCCTGACAATGTTAGGTGTAATTATAGGCGTTTTTGCACTTGCCACTGTAGCCACTGCCATAAATACGGTAAAACGCCAGATAATGGATGTATTCAGCACTTTCGTCACAGCCAATGTAGCCACATTCATGCCCAAGAACGACGCAAAGGGAACTTCCAAACGTTTCACAACAAGCCGTATTACGGTGCAGGATGCAGCGGCATTTAAAGAAATTGACGGAATAACCGGTGTTTCAGGTTTTGCCACTGTATCATTACAGGTTGTAAGGGGAACGAATAACAAAAGCGTTCTCACATACGGAGTACAGCCGGATTATTTCCGCTTCAAAGGATATATACCGGAAGAAGGACGTATATTCTCAGGCATGGATGATTTAAGGCAGGAAAAGGTATGCGTAATCGGCCATGACATCGCCAAGGATTTTTTCGAGGAAGACGAAGAAATTATAGGGAATACACTGCGCCTTGGAACAAGAAATTTTATTGTCGTAGGAATGCTTCCGGAAAAAAATCCAATAATAGATGATATGGTTTTCGTTCCTCTTTCCACTATGCTGCACCGCCTCAATGGTACCAGATTCTTACAGGAAGTACAGATAGAATTTGACATAAATGCCGATATAAAACAGATAGAAAAAAAATTAATATCTCTTTACCGGGAAAGACAT
>CACZRG010000131.1 GCA_902783485.1 uncultured Elusimicrobium sp. | reverse complement strand
CAGGAATGGAAGCCGTAACATAGCCCCATTTGTCAATATTCACGTCCGAGGCGCCTGTACGTTTCAGTTCTTCTGCAAGAAGCTTCAGCAGATCAAACTGTTTTGATGTTGTTGGGAATGATGAGGATTTGTCATCACTCTGCGTATCTATTTTTACATATCTTTCAAATTTTTCATACAGTTTTTCTTTAAGATTCATTATTGCCTCCAGACTGCGGTCCTGGCCAAAATCTGATATTATCTACATTATAAGAAATAGTATAAAAGAATGGCAATCACCATAAAATACCATTTACCCTGAAATGTACGGCAGCATTATCTGATTTCACTTTTCCCGCATACATTTGATAATATTTCTGTAAAATGAAGAAATTTGTTGAAATAAAGACAAGGCATGACAGATTTTCGGATTTCAGGGAAATGAAAATCTGCGGATTTCAGGTTTTCTTTATGAGACATGGACCGGCAAAAGGCATAAATGCGCAATCCATTCCTCCCGCATGTCTTAAATTATCCGGCATAGATATGAGCGGTTCCTTCATTCACCGTTTTCTTATAAATTATGATGACAGAATCTACTACACTCCTGAAAGGCTATGGTGTGGCAGATGGCTTATGCATGGAATACAGGAATCAGATAATTTTGAGACTGATATAAATACACTTGCTGAAGGGCTGCCGGAAAAAGAAAAAGAGCTTCTTTTTCTTAATATCAGCAGGGAAAAAACTCTCTTCAGTTCCCCTTCTTCAGAAACTTTTTACAGTCTGCTTTCAGATAGTGAACAGGAACTTCTGAAAAAAAAGGAACAGCCGGTTATACTTCCATCAGATTCAGGCATAGCAGAAAGCCCACACATTTCAGGAAAAGGCTGCAGCCCGGAAGCTGAGCAAATACAGACAGAAGAAATTGCTGTATGGGAAGGTTACAGATATATTAAATCCTACTTTTACGGACCGGATTATTCTCTTTCCGACAAAAACAATATATTAAAAAAACATATGGACATTATAGGTGGAAGGGATATTATAGACGCCGGGGCTTTTTTCGGGGACACCGCCATTCCTCTTACCGCTTTTACAAAAGGAACTGTTCACGCTTTTGAGCCAGATACCGCCAATTACCAGGCCCTTGTAAAAAATACCGCTCTTAACGGCTGTACGAATCTTAAACCCATTAATCTCGGTCTTTTTTCCGAACCAAGGACACTGTCAGTCAACAAAGGCAATGAGCCAGGCAGTACGAAGCTGTCAGAAAACGCGGCAGACGGTAATCAGATAAAAGCCGATACCGAATCAGTAGATTCATATGCAGAAAAGAATAATCTGGATATAGGCCTGATAAAATCAGATATAGAGGGAGCAGAAAAACAGATGCTTGAGGGCGCTTACCGCACCATAAACAGATGCCACCCGCTGCTGATGATAAGCATATATCACAATTACGACGATTTTTTCAAACTGAAACCCTGGCTTGAGAAAAGGCATCCCGGATACGAATATCATCTGCTTTTTCCAACGATGAACCTTCTGACTGCCTCAAGTTTCATAGCAGAGACAATGCTTGTGGCAGTACCACCGCGTTAATTTTCTGAAATCCGGTTTAAAACCGGCTTATAACAGGAACCTATAACCATGTATGATAACAGATAACTACTACCAGTTATAACCGCCTGAATCAGGGAAATTATATATCTGTCTTTCCTGTTGAACCAGGTTTCCCGTGGAATTTTACGGACGCCTCTGTAAAAAAACCCTTGGCAGCCTGAAGATAAAAATTTATAAAGTTCCGTACTATATAGGCATCCGACAGTTCACAGTCAGTAAAAAGACAGCCGGACATTCTTAGTTCATTAGTTTCGCTGTAAAAATATACAACCTGGTTAAGATATTCCCTGTTCACACGGTTGCAGAAAAATATAGCCTTAGCCACATCATACGGTTTTAGTTTCATCTGTGGGGCATGGGCAAGAAAGATTATCCTTTCCTTCTCATAAAAAAAATTGGCGATAATATCATAAGGGCAGTCTTTATCCGCAGACATAACGGTAAAGTAGGAATTATTTTCTCCCTTTCTTACATCTGCCGAGTCCATGAGCAGGTCCGCAAAATGTTCTTTGGTAAGCAAAATTCTTCTCCTGTTTCAGTCTATATTATAGAAAATATAAACGTTTCAGATTCTGTCCCGGAAGACAAATCTTTATCTGAAATGCTGTAACCGGAACAGAAAACAATCATATTCGTTTTATCTGTTTTAGGCATCGCTGATATACAGCAGGAATTTATCGTGACAGTTTTATTAATGTACAAGTTTTATTTTCTTCCATGCCCCATAGCGGAAACGCATAAGTGAAACAAGGAAATACACCGTGACAAAAATCCCATATGCGCCCCAGGCATACAACACGGAATGTGTATAATGTATTGCTGCCCATGTCAGCGGAACAAACACCAGCACGGTAGTGCCAAGGCCTATCATCATCTGAAATTTTGTGTCGCCTGCACCACGCAGGGAATCCGCAAAGACAATACCTATGCCGTCAAACAGTATGGCAAATGCCAGAACGCTCATCAGACGACGCGCAAGAGGCAGAATTTCTGCATAGTCCGGCCCAGCTCCGCCGAATATGTTTACGAACATTCCTGGGAAACAGAAGAACAGTGTACCAATGAAAACAGCATAAGAAATCGCTATGGCTGCGCTGCGGTATACGGTCTTTTCCGCAGAAGAAATGTCATTCATTCCTATATATTTTCCTACCAGCGTCAATGCCGCAGTTCCCACGCCTATTATCGGCATAAAGGATATGTTATTTATTGACGCAACTATGTTGTTTGCGGCAAGTGATATCTTGTCAAGGCTGCCTATCATAAAGACAAATGCACTGAATCCGCATATTTCAAGCAGGAATCCTATACCATTCGCTGAGCCGAAACGTATCATGCGCCAGAAAAATTCCATATCCACACGCCAGAATTTATCTATACGGTATCTTGCCCTGTTTGATACGGAGAACACGAATGCCATAAGGATTGATACCACGGCCACACCGCCGAGGCCGGAGGCAAGAGCCGCTCCCTTTATTCCCATAGCCGGAACTCCCATTCCGCCAAATATGAACCACCACGAGAACAGTACACAGACTATATTGCCACATATATTTGCGAACATTGTGTATTTTGTCCGGCCCTGCCCGGTGTAAAACGAAGCCATGGCACTGCCAGTAAGAGGCAATACGGAGAAAATCGTAAGCCAGAAGAAATATTCCTTTTCAAGCACTGCTACGGCAGGGTCATGCCCGGCATGGCCTATTATGAAATAGCCTATCGGAATGGTAATCTGAATTATAATGCCTGCGGCTATGGCAAGCCATATAGCCTGCCATACGCTGCGGGATATGTTGCTCCGCTGTCCCTTGCCGAAATACTGGGAAACAAATGCGTTTGAATAGTTTACCAGACCCATGAAAAAACAGAGGAATGTAAATGCGAGTATGCCACCTGGTACACAGGCTGCCATGGCCTCTGGGCTGTAATGTGCCAGGAACATTCTGTTTATGAACTGCATCACCGTGCTGCTGGCCGTGGAAATTATCAGCGGATAGGCCACGGTAAGAATTTCCCTTACACTGCCCCTGTCCTCATTAGACATTATTTTCTGTTTTTCTTTTCCTTTTTTTCCCATAAATTCAGGACCGGTAAAACATACGGCCTATTTAACCAGCTTTATTTTCTTCCATGCCCCGCTGCGGAAACGCACCATACGGTCTATCATTTCGGCATTTGGCTGCCAGAATTTGTTTATGCGGTATTTTGTCCTGTTTTCTTTGGAGAATACAAATGCCAGTAGGACTGATGTAGTAGCAAGTGCCCCAAATCCGGAAGCAATGCCGGCGCCCTTTATGCCCATTTCCGGCACTCCGGCACCACCGAATATGAACCACCAGGAGCAGAGAACGCATACGGCATTGCCGCAAAGATTGGCAATCATCGTATATTTAGTACGTCCCCGTCCTGTATAGAATGACGCAAGGGCATTGCCCAAAAGAGGCAGTGCAGCCGTTACTGTAAGCCAGAAGAAATACTCTTTTTCAAGCACAGCGACAGCAGGGTCATGCCCGGCATGGCCTATTATGAAATAGCCTATGGGTATTGTAATCTGTATTATTATACCTGATGCTATGGCAAGCCATACTGCCTGCCATACGCTGCGTGAGATATTGGCACGCTGTCCCTTGCCAGAATACTGCGAAACAAAGGCATTTGAATAATTTACCAGTCCCATGAAAAAACAGAGGAAGGTTAAGGAAAGTATGCCGCCGGGAACGCAGGCCGCCATGGACTCCGTGCTGTAATGAGCAGGAAACATTCTGTTTATGAACTGCATTACAGTGCTGCCGGCCATTGATATAATCAGTAGGAATGCAACAGTAAGTATTTCCCCTACATAGCCTTCTTTTCCTGAAAGCTGCACATATTCCTGTTTGTTTTTTTCCTGTAATATCTTATTCATAATAAAAAACACACAACAAAATACAGCATAAAAAACGGCTATGCCACCTGACAAGCCGTTCTTTATCGTTTTTTATTTCATTAT
>CACZRG010000130.1 GCA_902783485.1 uncultured Elusimicrobium sp. | reverse complement strand
CAGGGTGAGTATTTTCCAGATATTCCAGAAAGGCGCGGGTTGGGAAGAATCGTATTCCTGCCGTACAGTCTTGTTTTTTTTGGCTGTACGCCTGGCATCTGTTCCATGCCCCTTGCTCGTATGGACAGAGGGAATTTCCGGGCTTTTGTTATATCCGCGTGTATCTTCCCTGGCCGCTGTGCCGGAAACGGAGGAAAATTCTTCCGGTGCCATAGCAGCAGGGCCGCCTGCGGAAATATAGTAATTGTATGCCGCTTCAAGCTGTTTCAGTTCACGGCTCATTTCCGCAAAACTTTCCTCGCCATAAAGTTCGCGGGCTTCAGGAACAAGGCGGGAGGCAAGATATTTTTTTCTCTGAATATAGAAATCGTCCAGTGAATTATCAGAAAGTTTTTCCTGTAGTATTTTAATATAGGGATTGCCCTGCGTATCTGAACCACTGTTTTCATACATGGCGGAATTTTCTCCGCCTATGTCTATTTCAGGGCCGTTATATTTATCTTCTTCCCGTGCCATAATATGATTATATATTATTATACGCGGGAATATAATAAGTTTTACAAATTACTGCGTTTTGTGTCTGCCGCTTTATGATTTGTCCTTTGCAGGAGACAGTTTTTTTCTGCGGCAGGCAGTTTACGCTGTGTGGTTTATGGAGATTAAAGATTATTCAGATTAATTTTTAAGCCTGGGCTGACAGTTTTTAATGCCAAAACAGGTGGCTGTTAATCTTTATTGCGGCACGTACCGTTCCCTGTTCATCTGAAATATTGCTGCCAATAGTATTTATGTCACCACCTAAATTTACATATGCTGCATGGCAGGCATCTTCCCGCATGGAACGCAGCCACCACCAGCATGAACTGTCGCCGCAGTAAGCTCCGCACATTCTGGCATAGGGAGACAGCACGCATTTCCTTTGTTCATCAGAAATAAAATATCTGTATGCTTCAGCAACACTCAGAATAAAAACCCTGTCATATACAGGTGCTGAACGAATGAAAGGGAATTTTTTTCTGGTTTCAGTCTGGACAGTTTTAACAGCGGCTTTTTCCCTGTCATTAAAAGCATTATTGTAAAATTCCGTATTCAGCCATTGCCTTAAAGTGCAGTTCTCCCATGAAGTTTCGGAATATTGTCTGTTATAAGGCTTTGCGTCTATGCCACGCCTGCTTAACAAAAACAGAGTGCCGTCTTTTTCAGTCTCAAGTACCAGCCATTCCAGCGGTTTTTTTGTGCCGTTAGATTCATAAGGATAAACCCCGAAACTGATAATATCGCCTTGGCAAACGCATTGTGGTCCTTTCAGTTTTCTGCCGCACACCGGGCACACATTTTCCCCTGTGGCAAATGATACGGCATACCGGCACGCTTCATCAAGCATGGATATTTGATTGCGTACTGAATCAGCCATTTCAATGTCGCCGGCTTCAGAACAGTATTTCAGTCTTTCTTTCAGTCGTTTTTTCTCATTAATGGAATATTCTTTCAGACGGTTGCATCTGCAGGCAGAAATGGCAGGTTCCAGATACGGATTGTTATTTTCCCTGTCAGACGGAACAGATACTTCCGGTCCTGTACTGCCGGAATACATTTCCTGGTCTTGTTTGTTTTCTTCTCCGTCTTCAGACATGTATAATCCGCCTGTGCGGTTTTACCTGAACAGTGACAGGTTTATGCGCATGGCTATGCGCACAGCCTCTGTATCGGAGTTAACCCTTAGTCCCGGCTCATTTATTCCGCCTTCAAGATTGACAGCAGCGGCCTTATATCCTTTTCCGCCGGAGGTCCGCAGCCACCACCAGCCGGAGGTTCCGTTAAGATATGCGCCACGCTGCACTGCATATGGTGTGGGTCTGGCCCTGCGGGCATCGTCTCCGTGGAAATATTTTTCAGCCTCATCGGCACTCAAAAGGAATAACTTGTCTTTGGTATCTCCGGAATCAGATATGTTTTCCCCCGTATCTTCCGGGTCAGCTGCAGTTCCAGGAACAATTGTGTTTATTATTCCTGTCTGCTCCCTTGCGCTGAATACACTGCTGAAAAACGATGAGTTAAGCCATTTCCGTACGGTTGAACTCTTCCATGTGACAG
This sequence comes from uncultured Elusimicrobium sp., assembly GCA_902783485.1. Taxonomy (GTDB): domain Bacteria; phylum Elusimicrobiota; class Elusimicrobia; order Elusimicrobiales; family UBA9959; genus CACZRG01. The sequence continues at coordinate 1,299 of CACZRG010000130.1, read as the reverse complement.
CTGCATATTCCTCATTGAATGGCTTGGAATCAACTCCGTATTTGCTTATAACAAGTGCAGTTCCGTCTTTATATTCCTCAAGTATTATCCACTCTACAGGCTTCATTCTGCCGTCAGCGTCATATGGATAAATGCCTATTTCAATTATTCCGCCCTTTACAAATTTCGGAGGCTGCGGTTTATTGGGAGATTCCGGCAGTTTTTCTTTTTTTATCCGTGAGGAAACATTTTCCTCAGGAACATTGCCGATGTCTTCATCTTTACTGCTGTTTTCCTCTGTGGCTTTGCCGTGTTCTTCGGCAACAGATGCATGTGCGTATTCTTTTTTTAATTCCTCTACCTGTTTTGCCAGCGCACGGTTCTGCTTTATAAGCATATCAATCTGCTTCTGAAGATATTCTGTCTTTTTGGCCATTACGGCAAATACCGGGGTACGGAAATATTTATAGGCAGATTCCAGTTTGCGCAGATCCCCTTTTATTTCTTCTTTTTCTGCCGGGATTTTTTCGTCATCAAGTGGAACACCAAGTGCCGCCATACGGTCTTCAAGCAGTTTTTTTTCTTTCTGATAAATATCCTTTAGTCTGCCGGCAATGCAGGCGTTCTGAAGCAGTGTCATATAATAGAACACCTTCTTTGCTTCTTTTTCTTTCCTGGAAAGAAGTTCTTTACTGTTACCGGCCAACCCGGAGTTGGTATCTGTTTTTTTCTCTGCCTGTTTTTTTTCGTCTGTCTTATCTGCTTTTTCCACTTTTTCTTCCGGTTCCATAATTTATGCCAGCCGTAAAAATAAAATTACATTCTCACTAACGGATATGTAAAAAACATTCCGTGCGGGAATAATTCTGAATATATTTTATCAAATATTATGTGCTTATTTTCTGCCTGTTGAACGGCACTGTTTTTTTATTTCCCGTAATTCCTGAAAATACTGTGTGTTTGATTTAAGAAGTCTTGTTACTTCTTTTGAAAGATTTTCTTTTTCAGAAGCGAGAGTACGTTTTTCCGCTTCAAGCGTCTGTATAGTCTTTTTCTGTCTGGCGTTTTCCGCCTCAATATTCGAGACAGATGCACTGGCCCTTGTATTGGCTTCGGAAAGTTCCCGGCTCTTTTTTTCGGCAGCTTCCTGTTTTTTCTTAAGCGCTGCTATTTCTTCAGCATTTTTTTTGCCTGCGGCTTTTAAATCAGCGTTGCTTAAAAGGAGTTCGGTATTCTTTGTATTCAGATTTCTGTTTTCTGTTTCAAGATTCCTTTTATCGTTCTCCAGCCTTCTTTTGTCTGCCTCAAGATTTTTTTTGT
>CACZRG010000129.1 GCA_902783485.1 uncultured Elusimicrobium sp. | reverse complement strand
GCCTGTGTATACTGCCGCGTGGCTCCTGTTTCTGAAAAAGAGAAAGGTACCGCGATGACACCTGAAACTGCCAAAAAAAGCATAGACCTTGCTTTCTGCACACCTAATAACTGCATGACTTTCGAATTCCAGGGAGGAGAGGCACTGCTGAACTGGCCGGTTGTAAAATCGGCAGTGCTTTACGCAAGGGAGAAAAATCTTGCATATAAAAAAGATCTCCGCATAGCGATTGTTACAAATCTTTCCCTGATGAATGAGGAAATTTTCAGTTTTTTCATGCAGCATGGGGTTTCCGTGTGTACTTCCCTGGACGGGCCTGCTATTCTTCATAATGCTAACCGCCGTTACGGCAGCAGCGGAGGGCATGACAGGGCGGTTTACTGGATAAAACGTTTTTCTGAAGCATGTTCCGGAAGTTCATCTGCCTTGCCTGATTCGCTTCCTTCAGCGCTTATGACCACGACAAGATTTTCCCTGTCCATGCCCGATAAAATAGTTGAAGAATATCACAGACTCGGGCTGGGAGGTGTTTTTATCAGGCCTCTTTCCCCAATAGGTCATGCAGGGACGGTATGGAAGGAAATAGGATATTCCCCGCTTGAATACAAGCTTTTTTATGCACGGGCGCTGAAGCGTGTGCTTGAGATAAACCGTCGTGGTGAACGCTTTGTGGAGAGAAACGCGGCGCTTTTTGCAAGAAAACTTTTCTGTTTTGAAAATCCCAATTATCTTGACCTGAAAAGCCCGTGTGGTGCCGGAACCGGGCAGATAGCCTACAACTGGAACGGGGATGTGTATGCCTGTGATGAAGGCAGAATGCTTGGTGCCGGGGGGGATTTCTCTTTCAAAATGGGTTCAGTATATGCTACAAAATGGAAAGACCTTTTCCGGTCTGCTCCGGCTGTCAGATGTGCCGTTGCCTCATGTCTTGAAATGCATCCGGTCTGCTGCCGTTGCGCTTTCAAGCCTTTCTGTGGTGTGTGCCCCGCGCATAACAGGGCTTCCCAGGGAGATATTTACGGCAATATGAATGGCAGTTACTGGTGCGGAATTCAGAGAGCGGTATTTTCCGTAGTGCTTGCTGCGCTCAGGAATCCGGCAGACCGGGAGATTATAGAAGGATGGCTTGACTGATATGCCTGCTGTTTCTGTATGGAACAAATGTAATAACAGATGTATAATGTGCACTAACGGGAAAGAGTATTCCAATGGTAGTTCGGAACAGTATACTCTTAAAAAGCAGATTGAGAAGATGGAAAAATATCTGCGTGGCGATAGAGCTGTTTTCTATAAAGGCGCAGAGGATCCGGGTTATATAACGCTTACAGGCGGTGAACCAACACTTCACCCTGATTTTCTTAAACTTGTATGTTATTACCGCAGACGCTGTCCCGGACTTGAGATAACACTTCTTACAAATGGCCGCACTCTGGAAGACAAGGTGTTTATGCAGAAATACCTGAGTGCTGCCGGAACACCTGCGCGCACAATAATTCCTGTTCATTCCTCAGATCCGGAAGAGCATGATTATGTTTCCGGTGTTAAGGGCAGTTTCGTGCAGACCATGCGGGGTCTTGAAAATCTTTTCGCCTTTGCCCCGGCTGACCATAAGATAGGCATACGCTTTATTCAGCACGGTACAGGGAAGAAAAGACTTGAGCGCACACTTTCCATGCTTTTAAGAAAATTCCCTGATACAGCCCGTTATACTGTCGCAATAATACACTTTGAAATAGAAGGCTGTTCACTGAGCAATGAGAAGGATATTCATATTTCATTGAAGGATTCCGCAAAAGAAGTGCTTGAGGCTAAACCTTTAATAGATCACTTCCCGAATCTTTTTCTTTATCATTATCCGCTATGCGTGCTTGATGAAAGTCTGCGCTGTCGTGCGAAGATAACACTGCCGGAGGAGGAAAGGGTTTATCCTGAGGAAAAATGCGGAATATGCTGCCGCCGTGAAGACTGCCTGGGACTTATGATAGATTATCACAGGCTTTTCGGTGATTCGGAACTGGAGCCGCTTAAGAAATGAAAACAGTATTCGCTGTATTCGCGGTACTTTTCGCCATATGGGGACTGGGCATTGTCAGCAGGGATATAAACACATGCAAAATTCTTAACGTAGATATAATAAAAGGCTGCAGACTGTTAGGGCTGTTTGTTGCCGTACAGGTTTCTGTAACAATCGCCGCCTCATACGGCTGGCTGCCTGCCGGATTCGCTGACAATGGTTTTTTTGCGCCATCTTTTTACGGTGCTTATGCGCTGCATGTGCTGCTTACTGCTGTTATTGGAATTCTGCTATGGTATGCAGATATATGGCCAGCCGGGGATGCCAAGTTTTTTATGGTAACTGGCGCCATGCTGCCGCTTATGATTCCGGAGATACAGGGTTTCCCATACCGCACCTTCTTTTATTTTCTTGTAAATATTTTTGTTGCGGCCTCTTTCTGGGCATTCGGTAATTTTTTTCTGGCCGGACTGCAGAAACTGGATAAAGCAAATTTCTTTGGCGGTGTTTATCATAATTTCCTCGAAGAGATTACAAGGATTGTAAAAAGATACAGGGGCTGGCAGCTTCTTTTTGTCCTTTCCGGAATGTTCATTTTCTTTCTTGTCCAGCGCACGGTTTCGCTTACTGTAAGACTTGCAGCCGCGCGGATTGTCTCAGATCCGGCAGTGGTCTTTTTTGTGCTTTTTCTGCTCTGGGATAAAATATCACCGCTTTTTCAGAAAAAAGCGTGGATTGTGGCTTCAGGAATCTTTTATGTGACATTCATTATACTGGGAGTGATTTATATGCCGGACCGGCTTATTGAATTGGCTGAAACAGCTTTTATAGATTCGCTTAAACTCAGTATATGTATAGTTGCACTGCGCAGATTCGCTGTCTTCCTTATGGAGCAGGCGGATCTGCAGCTTGTGTATCCGGAACAGATAAAACCTGGAATGATACTTTCGGAAAAAAGCCGTAGTCTTGTAATGGGAGACCCGAATTTTGGCGGGGAATATAATACTTTCATTAAAGAAGGTCTTACGGAACTTCAGGCCCAGATATTAAGAGACAATGCTGTCAGAATGAGAGAGAAAATCCCTGATTTCAAATACGAGATAATTACAGGCAGGCCATTTGCCGGCTGGATTATGTTCGGTGCCATACTTACTCTTGTGTTTAAAGAAAATATTGCGGTTATGATTTTCAGATGACAACGTGACGGAACGGTGTTTCTGAAGAAAAAGGAATTCATGGTCATAAATGCCTGTTGTTTGAAAAAAGCAGGAAAATAAAACGCCGCATAAATATAATGGAAAAAGAAAAACTGAAAAAAATAGTTCTTTTTACTGGATATGCCTGCAGCAACAGGTGCAGATTCTGTATTGATGCGGACAAGCGTGGTCTGCCTGAACGTGGAACCGGGGAACTGCTTAGGGAGATTTATTCTGCTAAAGCCGCCGGTGCCGATATACTGGAAATTATAGGTGGCGAATCAACAATGCGCCGGGATTTCCGGGTTCTTGTAAGAACTGCAAAAAAAATAGGAATAGAAGAAGTTATATGCGCCACGAACGGCAGGATTTTTGCAGACAGGGAATATGTGCGCCAGGTGATGGAGGCAGGACTGGATTCTATAATTTTCTCACTGCACGGGGCGGTTGCGGAAGTGCATGATTTTCTTACAGACAGCCCGGGCAGTTTCAATGAACTTTTACATGGTGTTGAGAATTTCAGGTCTGCAGGATTCAGGCGTATTTACGGAAATACCACTGTGGTAAGGCAGAATTACAGACAGCTGCCGGAAATAGCTGAAATGTATGCCAGATGGCGTTTCACGAATGTGGAGTTTATTTTTGTGGATCCTACATATGGGGGGGCTTATAATAATTTCGAGGAACTTGTTCCACATATATCAGAAGCCGCTCCATTTATGCGAATGGCGCTTGATACCGGCACTGCGGCTGGGCTTACACAGTGGAAGGTACGTTATGTTCCGCTGTGTCATTTTACTGATCATCTTGACCATATAAGCGAGATAAATGAACGAAGGCTTTATATTTCCGAACATTGGGCGCAGGATTTTCACAATGATGATTCCATAGGCTCCCGCGCAGAAGTATCACGCAGGAAAGCGGCAAAATGTACAGGATGTTCTCTTGCCGGAGTATGTGAAGGCATATGGAAGGTTTATCTGGACCATTACGGGGAAGAAGAACTGCGGCCTGTACCGGCAGCTGATCTGCCGGCTTTTTTACCAGGTGCTGTGGAAAATCCTGAAAAAAAACGTTCTGATAATGATTTAATGAAATCCGGCAGTATTCTGAATAAAAATACGGAAACAATGGGGCATACCGGTGAATAGTGAAATAAATCATCTGACTGTTCTCCCAGGACCTGCCTGTAATCTCGCATGTTCATATTGTTATCTGCGTGATTCCAGACCGGAAAAGACAGATCCTGAGGCGGTTCTTCATGGAATTTCAGCTTTCATAAGATATATCAGGGAACGCAACAGGAATTCAGCTGATTACGGTAAAATAACTTTTCTGGGCGGGGAGCCGCTTCTTCATGGAAGAAATCTGAAAAAATGGATTATCGCGGCGCGTTCCCTGTCTCCAGAAATGCCTTTGCGTGTTTTTACAAACGGAACACTGCTTGATAATGACTGGTTTGTTTTTTTCAGACATGAGAATGTTAGTATTACGGTAAGTCTCGATGGAAGGAAGGAAAATAACGACAGTTTCCGTCATTTCAGAAAAAATACAATTGATAATAATACAGCAGGAAGCAGCTGTTCAGTGGAACCGCATAAACATGACTGCCGTTGTTCTGTACAATTCAGCAGGTATCAGGACAGTGAATCCGTATATGATTCCGTACTTGCTGCTGTCCCGGTGGCGGAGCGTGGCAATATTTCAGTATGCGCCGTTG
>CACZRG010000128.1 GCA_902783485.1 uncultured Elusimicrobium sp. | reverse complement strand
TTTTATAAGTGTATCCTTAACCTTTTTTAAAATTTTTACAAACACTATGTATATATTTATAAAAAGGCAGTTTATCAGCAGGATAGTCTTCTGCAGAAAGTGATTTTCGAATTTATAGTCCGCATTCCTGTACTTTTTATTTTTCTGAATGCAGCAGCATATCTGGGCAGAGGCATCTCCCAATGTCTGGTCCGTGTCTGCCAGATCATAATTGTAATTGTTATCCTGAACCTCCATCTTTAAAATCCTTGCGTCTTTTAATGTGGATAACAATTCTACAAGATTGGTAGATCTTATATTTGTTCCTTTCTGTTTCAGGAAAGTAAAAGTCCATTCATGTTCAGTATTGTATTTTGAAGGAAATGTACCGTGTTCGTACAAATCCTCATCCGGAATGACTATATACAGATAACCATTATCTTTTACTAAATTCCACCACTGCTGAACCGCATGAAAAGGATCTTTCATATGCTCCAGACAATGTGATGAAAAGACAAAATCATATTGTTTTTTTACATACCGGCATATATAGTTGGCATCTCCGTCTTTAACATCAAAACAATCCACATCCGGAAGAATGGGATCATTACCGCAGCCAATATCTATGCCTTTTCCCTGAAAAACTTTTTTCTCTAATACTCCAAAATACTGTCTGGTCTTGGACGCTTCCTGCATAATTATACCTCAATTAACCTGCCCGGATTCATAATGCGTTGTACACGAATCACGTATGTATGGTTCCTGCTTCCACATAATATTTTATAATATCTTAAAATGCAGATAACGGGCATACTGAAGAAAATAAAATTAAGCATTGCCAGAACAATGCTTAACTCAATGTTCATCTTAAGAAAACTGTCTGCAGAAAAACATGACTGTACAATCAGGCATACAAAACCCAGAATACTGTTATTTTTTATGTCTCCGGGAATAGGAGACGCGGTAATGGCCACTTTTCTGATAAAAGGATTGAATGAAATATTCCCGGATTGCAGCATAGACATTTTATCTTCAAAAGGCGCAGAAATAATAAAAAACAATCCTTATGTACATACTCTTGAAATTGTTTCAGAAAATGAACAGCATAACCTTAAACTGCTTGTAAAAAGACTGCCTCATTTAAGGGCAATGCATTATGATATGGTCATAGACATTCCATGGTCATGGGAAGGATACTCGGCAGGCAGGGCAGCATTTTTGTATGCAACAGGTGCTGAAAAAGTGTATGCAGCAAATATGCCTGGTTTTTCTTTTATTAAAAACATACGCTGGGATTATCCGGCAGAAAAAGTAATTGACATTTACGAAAAAACACTTAAAATTATTGCACAGGAAAAAGACAGCACAAAACAGACAGGTTTCATACGGGAATATCAGATAATAATTCCAGAACCGGAAGAAAAGCATGTACTGGATTACCTGTCGGAAAATGGCATAAAACAGTATGTATTAATAAATCCCAGGGGAAGCCTTCCGCAAAGATGTATTTCATTTGAAAAAACAATAAAACTTGCAGAAAATCTGGCGAAATCAGGAATTGATATTTTATTGATAAACTGCGACAGTAAAAAACTCAATACAGCTTCCGGAACAAATGGTAAAATACTTGCCTTTGAAGGCAATATATGGCAGGTAGCTGCGCTTGCCAGACATTCCTCTGCAGTTATCACTGTTGATACCAGTACAATACATATAGCAGATGCATGGAGCAGGCCTGTTCTGGCATTATATTCAGAAAATAATGGCTTCGGCAACAGGCATGTATGGAAAACACATGCCCCCATAGGCCCGCATAGCCTCGTTCTTCATTCATATCTTGCGGAAGACATTCCTGACGAAGAAATTCTTTCAGCTGCCAGAAAGCTGATAAACGGAATATAACTTTTTCTAACTTCTTAATTTCTGCAGAAAAGACTTTACCCTGTTAAAAACAGCAGCTCTTATGTCTTTGTTAAAGGCATAAAAAGCAATTATGCACAGCCATGCAGAAGATGTTGTAAGACATACAGCAAAAAAACGTATAACATTCTTATATGCGCATGTGTCAGGCATATAAACAGATATGGAATAAAAAACAAATAAGGCTGGCAGGGACATTGCGGCTGAATACAATAAAGTCTTTCCTATGCAGTTTTTTATGAAAATTATATGATCAAAACCAGGAATATTCCGCTTTGCCAGAAAAATCATATTGGCACAGCATATAAATGACTTGAAAAGAGGGATGGCATAACATATCCACACCGGCAGACCTGCGATATATCCCAGCCATATAGCCGCCAGAGACAGAAAAGACAAAGATCCTTCAAGAATGCTCTGCTGTTTTATTTTCCCAGTTGCTATTATTGACTGCCACAAGGTATAGAAGATATTATCGGCCAAAGCGTTTATTATGATAAGCCTTAAAAAAACGCAGACATACAGCGGGACACGCCCAAGCCAGAGCTTTATGACAAATTCAGCTTCAAACAGCATTGGAACCAGAATTGCAAGCATAAGAAGTGCAGTCAGTTCCGAACCGAAAACAATAAGAAAATTAGTTTCCTCAGACTGTCTGGCAGCATAACTTTTTATAAGCGGAGGTCTTAATGCATTAAGAATGGCAGATGATATGCCGTTTATACCGGTGTTTACCTGCCCTGCCAGTACAGCCGCAGTATTTGCCAAAGGACCGAAATATATATTCTGCAGGAGTTCCCTGCCTTTACCCAAAGCATTTGCCGCTGCCATATTATAAAAATCTGAAAAATAAAATCTGAGCATTGGAACAAGTATTTTTTTATCGCAGCAGGGAACAAACGATGTTTCCTCAAAATTTCTATAGGAATAAATCATTGCGGCAGACATTCCCAGAAATGAGATTAAAGCCAGCATAGATGAATACAGTACTATCAGCCCTGCTGATTCATGCAGCGTTTTTGCCATTAATACAAGCAATATCAGCTTTATTATGTTCTCACCTATGTTTATGGCCGCTATCACATCCATTTTTTCATGGGAATTAATTAAGATTGAAAAAGGCGTGCCGGCAACCTGAAAAATGAAAGACATAAGGCACAGAATAAAAACATAAGGTGCAGAAACAGTCAGTGCCGCCGGAATTACTATTTTATGGTTAAGAAACCAGATACCGGCAGACAAAGCAGCCAGAATGGACAGGACAGAAAAAAAGGCATACATGAACAGTACATTTGAAAATGTTTTTTTAAGTCTGATTTTATCGCCTTCGCCTAAACCATATGAAACAAACCTGTCAGCTGTGGTAAATACCGATGCCGGGACAAAGCATATAAGCACAGCCAAAGCCATTACTGCCCCATATACGCCATAAGCAGAATCTCCCAACAGGTTTACAGACAGACGGGAAGTGTAAAGGCCTATTATAAGATTTATGGTCATTCTTACATAAAGATATGCCGTATTTTTAGCTATTCTCGCATGATTGCTTTTCATTCTTGAAATCTTATGTTCTATGCTCTGTTCCAGAATGCCAGTTTATTTACTGCTTTTATTTCTGAAAGTCCATATTCTGCGTCTGTATCTGCCTAAAAAATTAACAAAAAGAATTTTTTTGTCTTCAGCCTCTACCATATAAAGCCCGAAAATCATTTTTCTTATCTTATGCAGCCTGCGCTGCTGCTCCGGAGAAAGACACATGAACATAGAAGCAGCAATATTCAGAAGTTCTGTTTTGGAGGCAAAATACCGGATAAACTCCAAAATCATATCCCCAGGGTAATCCTTCATTGCTATTCTCATGGCTTTTTCCCTTATCTGCGGATCCTGAACATCCTGCAGAACCAGAATTTTTCCCGGAAGAAGAAAAGGCTGCTTTTCCATTACAGCAGTAATGTCACTCCTGTTTTTTATTCCTCTCCGCATAATATTTCTTGCCCTGTGATTTTCCGGCATGTTTTTCTGGCCGGGATATATAATGGGCCTGCTTAAATGCCCAATTGCCAGGTTTTCATTTGCACACTTTACCGGAATACGCATCTGCTGCATTAGTGTATATGTGCTTTTATACATTGACGTAAGCAGATCGTCGGTAATAATTTCAGAGCGGAATATTATATACGGTACAAAACTCATTTCATTAATATAAAAATCATATCCCGGTTCTTCATTACCGTAAACAGGCCCGGCATATATGACAGGAATTTTTTCCGACATCATTTTCACAACTTCTGGCCAGGCTTCCCATGAATAAGAATCGTCATCACATAATACCCAGGCATACTCTTTTTTAGCCATTCCGTATGCTTTGCATATATTTACATCGCCACCCGTATTCCGTTCATTTATTATATGTTTTACATTTGAATGCTTTTCAGCAAATTCCCTGGCAATGAGTCCTGTTCCATCAAATGAAGCATTATCCAGAATAGTAATATTTACGTTTTTTACTGGAGATTTTTCATCAAGCAGAGATTCAAGCGTATTTTTCAGATACGGACTTCTGTTAAAAGTCGGGATAATTATTTCAAATATGTCTTCAAGCATATAAATACCATTCTGCTTAATTGTCATAATATCATAGAAACAATTATATAAAGTTTTAAATGGTATAATCTGATAATATGGCAACAGGCAGACTATTATCTTTTTTCTTTGATAAAGTAAAAAAAAATAAAATTCTGACAATATTTTTTTTAATCATTGCAGCACAACAGATATTTTTTATATTAAAATTTCCCCCTGTTTATGAAGCTGACACTGCTACATATATTGAACCAGCAAATCAGATTTTAGAGAACAAAACATTTTATTCTGACATGCGCGTTCCCGGGTATCCTGTTATGATAGCGGCTGCTACAAAAGCAGCCGGTCCACATACAGCAATGGCTATTGTAATATTCCAGCATTTACTCGGACTGCTTATGTGGCTGATGACAATATCCATACTTAAGACCAGACGCATGCAGATAATATTTTCGGTACTATGGCTAATGGATATGCTTTTTAACAGTTATCAGCATGTCATTCTTCCTGATTTCATGCTGTCTTTTTTACTATTTTCCTCCGCTGCTTTCCTGTATATAGGGAAAAATACAAATATCTCTCACCGTAATTTTTTGCTTTCAGGGTTATTCCTTGCAATGGCCCTGCTTACAAAACCTGTGATGTATCTCTTTTTCATATTTGCGGTTCCAATATTTTATTTTTTAAAAGGAGGAATCAGAAAAAAAACTGCGCATTATGCAGTATTTGCCATACTGCCTTTACTGGCAATAAACATAAACTGTTTTAACAATTACATTCACACAGGAAAATACTCATTTCTGACTTTTTCAGGAAGCTATTCTTTTTTTACTTTTATCAATTTCATAGAACCTGGCAATTCCAGGCTTGCCCCTTTTTTTGACAAAACAGTTCTGCACAGGCCTATGGGCAATGAAGAAAAAATTAAGGTCAGCGCTGAAATAGAGAGAAAAATATTGTCTTCAGGATACAAACCTGAAGAAATTGACAGTGAATTTAAAAAAATATTCATACGCAGTGTTATAAGGCATCCTGTTATATTTGCAAAAAAAACAATTTACGAAACAGCACACTTTTTTCTGAATGCGCACAACCAGTACGCAAAGCATTATTCAGAAAATATGGCCTTTAACCTGGGCGAAGCGGTAAAAAAGGGTGATTACCGGGCTGCTTTCAGGAAATTTTTATATTCCATGCATTTTTTTTACTGGGTGGTTTTTCTGCTTTTTGCAGCATATCTGGTAATAACCATATTACATGCTTTAAAAAACAGAAAGCATAATACAGATACTTCTTCAGCGCCTTACGAAAAATATTTTTTTGAAATTTATTCCATGTGGCTTATATTTTATATAACAGCCGTTACAGTGCTTACATGCCAGGGAGATGCGAGGTACAGGGTTCCCCTGCAGCCATTCATGCTTTATTTTGCAGCAATATCAGCTGACAGGCTGATCAGCAGCATAAAAAACAGGAAAAAATCCATTCCTTTACAGCAATCACACGCATGATCTGCTGTCCGCCGTATCCAACGGTGTTTCCTTATCTGTTGACTCACGGCATATTTTTCTTATGGGGCAGTGTATGCAGTTTCCTCTGCCTGTGAAGTCATACTCGAAAATTTTCGTACCAACATCGCGTATTGTTTCAAGTGTGCGGCTACGCATTTCATCTGTAAAAGGCACGGAAATCTTCTGCGGTTCAGAAAGAATGAAATACGTAACCCGCTCCGGCTTAAGCCCAAATGCTTCTTCTGCGGCAAGCGCGTATATTCCTAGCTGAAGACTGCCCGCTGCCTGCTCCGCGGTATGCCCCTCATAACCGGTTTTATAGTCAATAACATCGGCTCCCCCGGACGGCATTATGTCTATGCGGTCTATAGTTCCCTTTATAACCCATTTCTCAAAATCAAAACGGAAATTCTTCTCCCAGTAAAGAATCCTGTTTGTTTCTTCGGAATGAAACATATACCATTTCTCAAGAATCTTTTCACCATTGCGGTAATATTCCATAGCCTGCTGTGGTGTTTCATATCCCTGATGAAGCCATGAATCCTGATAATATACAATCAGATCATTAAGTGTGCGTCCGCCACTATGATACCTTGCTATTGCCCTGTGAAGAGAAAGCCCGAAGGAAGACGGGCCCGTAGGCGGAGTATACTTTCTGTTCACATAAATAAATTTATACAGCAGCGGACAGGAAAGATAAGCGTTTATTTTGCTGTAATTAAGTTCAAGAGCGTCAAAAATCATTTTTTGAAACGGATATAATCCACAACCGTATCGCCGTACTGCTCACTGCGGTATTTTTCCATATTTTCCGGAACTTCCACCGGCTCTTTCTCATGATGCTGTATTATTACGATAGTGTCAGGCGTTGTTATTCCGGAAGAGGCAACTTTGGCAAGAACAGGCGTACTGAAATACAGCGGAGTATTATCCTCCATACGGTAGGGTACTCCCATAAAAACAAGGTCATATCCTTCATAGTCTACGCTTTTGGCAAGCCATTTAAGGTCACCGTTCATAATGTCGGCTTTCCATGCCCTGGCCCGTTCAGAAAAGCCAAGTGCCTCGATGTTACGCTCTATAGTCTTCATACAGATACCGGCTTTTTCCACAAAAACTGCCTTTGAGGCCCCTCTGGAAAGCGCCTCAAGCCCAACAGTACCGCAGCCTGCGAAAAGGTCCAGAAAGTTCGCCCCGGTTATCCACGGGCGGATTATATCAAATGTAGACTGGCGTATACGCGCAGAGATAGGCTTTACAAATTTATCCCTGGGAACAGAAAACACCTTTCTTCCGCGATGCGTCCCCGCAATAATTCTCATCATAACATACTCCGGCACAAACATACGGCTGCAGCCGTGTTTTTGCACTGTTAAATTAAAATTTTATAGTATTATTATAGTAAATTCAGCGGTACAGCTGTTAAATAAGGTTTAGGACATGGCTGATCTTGACATTTTAATTATTGACGACGATGATATGGTGGCGGAACTTTCCAGATCTGTTCTGCAGGATGACAAATATACCATAGAGACACTTAACGATTCCACCCAGGCTATAGAGAAGATAAGCAAACTGCACCCACGCCTGATCATCACAGATATCATGATGCCCGGTTTCACCGGCATGGACATATGCAAGGCTGTAAAGATGAATCCTCAGCTGAAGGACATAAAAGTAATAGTAATGTCAGGTAAAAGTTTTGCAATAGAGAAGCAGCGGGCCATGAATTTCGGCGCCGAGTATTACATTCAGAAACCCTATGATATTCCACAGTTCCGCAAGGATGTCGCTGCTGTTCTGGCTGGAACAAAATCATTCTCCACAGAACCGCCGCCAGTACCTGAAATACCACAGAATGCCTCGGCTTCCCCCACGGAAAGCACTCTCGCCGACAATCAGCTGAAGCTCACCATATGGGGTGCCCGTGGATTTTCCCCTGTCATTCCCAACAGCACTTCTGTATACGGCAGACAGACTTCATGCGTATCAGTGGAAACAAAAAACAGCATATTTATTTTCGATGCAGGGACAGGAATAATAGAACTTGGCAAAAAAATAGTCTCGGAGAAACGTTATTACAAAGATATATGGATAATGATAACGCATTTTCATATTGACCATATACTTGGTCTTTCCGAGTTTGAGCCGCTCTATGACCCGCATTTTTCGATTCACCTGGTAGGTGCAAGCGATCCTGAAAGAACCCTTCATGACATGGCACAGAGTTCCATTTACAGCTCTTTCTCTCTGCACCCTATACAGCCCAAGGCGGCAGTAGATGTAAATGAGATACAGGAAGACGAATACGAACTTGCCCCTGGTGTCCTGCTTGAGGCTGTATACGCCAATCATCCTACAAGTACGGTTATGTATAAACTATCCCTGCTGGGCCGCGAGATAGTCTACGCACCTGACAGTGAGATATGGGAGGATGCCTCCGCATTCCAGGATTACAATGAGAAGACTGCTTCATTCCTGAAGAACACGGAAATTCTCATACACGACGCTGCAATAAAGGATTCCGATTATGAGAAACTGCGCAGCCGCGGGCATTCTTCAGTATCCAACATAGTTAATTTTGCAATAGACAAAACACCTGTAAAAGAGCTTATTCTCTTCCATGCCCTTGCAGAATACTCAGATGATACAATAGACGAGATGATGCTCGATGCAATGGGATGTGTTTCAGCCAAGAACGCCAAAATAGTCTGCCATATGGCAAAGGAAAAGCAGGAATTCCTGCTCAAGGGAAAATAAAGCAGACTATCCCTGTGGCTCACGGCATTAAAAAAGCTCCCATTAAAAGGGAGCTTTTTTATTAACCTATATGATTTATTCCACGCATCTGCGTGAAATTACATATTTCAGCTGGTCGCTTCAGGAGAAAGCAGTTCCTCTCTTTCCGGAATCTCACCAAAACGTTCCTCATAGCGCTTTATATTCTCTATAAGCGTTTTAACGAAGCGTTTTGTATGCACAGGGCTTGTAATGATTCTGGCGCGCAGTTTGGCTTTAGGCTGGCTTGGTTGCAGGAAAAGGAAATCGAGCACGAATTCCGTCTCGCTATGCGTTACTCCGGCAAGGTTTGTATATATACCCTGCGCGGTAAGCTCGTCCATCTGAATTTCAAGTTTAACCGGCTTCTGTTCTTCTTTCATTATATAAACTCCATTTTATAAAAAGAGGGCTGCTTCTTACGAAACAGCCCCTCAAAACAAGTCTGCTGGACAGGCTTATTTACCTTCGTCAAGTTTTTTTACATTGACGGCTTTCGGACCCTTTTCAGTCTCTTCGATTTCAAACTCGACTTCCTGATTTTCGGCCAGGGTCTTAAAACCTTCGCCAAGGATAGAGGAATGATGAACGAAAAGATCCTTCGATCCGTCTTCGGGAACGATAAAACCGAATCCCTTCTTATCATTGAACCACTTTACTTTTCCTTTTGCCATAATACTTAGTTTACCTCTCTTAAATTCGCAGCCTGTCCGGCCGCTGATTATATTATAACAATTTTTTCACAAAAAAAAACCCCCGCTTGTATTTTTTATTTTCAAACGGGAGTTTTTTTATTTTTTTACGACGGGAATTTAGTCTTCATTCCATTTAAGGAACAAAGGCATAAGCGCATTATGCGCATCCGCATTATGGCCAAGAACACGCACAGCGAAGTCACATTTTCCACTGTTTTCGCATTCAATCTCACCCTGGTACAGATATCCGTCTCCAACGCGTGACTCGCACTTCATAGTCACTGTTTTACCGTCGGTAAACGCTATCTGTCCAACAGTATGTCCGGTATGAATCTGAACTTCAACCTCCTCGGGTTTGAGATCGCCGAGCCACACAACCGCTCTCACCGGCAGTTTCATTCCGGCGCGTATCTCCATATCCGGAAGCGGATCCACTATGACCTTTACGCGGTTCCAGTTATCCTGCAGTCTCTTTCTCCAGTCCGCGAAAGCCGTTATGCGGCCTCTGTCCTCGAACTTGCGGAAGGCACGGTGTGCATTCACATAGAACCAGCTGTAATACTCGCGGAGCATTCTGTTTGTGTTGAACTGAGGAACAAGTGTTTTAACACAGTTCTTCATCATCTTTATCCAGCCACGGGGGAGACCTTCGGCATCGCGTTTGTAGTAGAGAGGAGCCACAACCTTTTTGATTATATTATAAATGGCATTTGACTCTGCATAATCGCGTTCCGCGTCAGTATGATACTGTGTTGTTCCGCCAATGGCCCAGCCGACCTCCGGGGAATAGCCTTCTTCCCACCAGCCGTCGAGGATAGACAGATTCAGAACACCGTTGATAACGGCTTTCATGCCACTGGTACCTGAAGCCTCCAGAGGACGTATCGGATTGTTCATCCATACATCAACACCCTGTACAAGGTAACGTGCCACATTCATATTGTAGTCTTCCACAAATATAATGCGGTTCTGGAAACGTTTGTCCATTGAAAGCTGTGCAACGGATTTGATGAATTCCTTGCCCTGAGTATCAGCCTGGTGCGCCTTGCCGGCGAATACAAACTGAACAGGCATTCCCGCATCATTCACAAGTTCCATAAGACGGTTGAGATCACGCATAAAGAGCGTGGCACGCTTGTATGTGGCAAAGCGGCGTGCAAAACCTATGGTAAGGTATTTCGGGTCAAGTACTTTAGCGGCTTCCGCAATTACAGTCGGATCCGAACCCCAGCGCTCATGCTGCGCTACAAGGTGCTGACGGGCTATATTAACCATCTTTTCCTTGCGGGCCATATGAACCTGCCAGAATTCCTTGTCGTCGATGGAATCGATTTTATTCCAGTCGCAGTCATCCGGCAGTCCTTCGGGGCCCACATTCAGGTATTTCTTGTAAAGCTCATGATGTTCATGGCTTATCCATGACGGTGTATGTACACCGTTTGTTAGACCGTGTATAGGAATTTCATAGCGTGGCAGTTCAGGCCAGATCTTATGCCACATATTGCGGGAAACCTCGCCGTGCAGTTTGCTAACACCGTTAAGGAATGCGCAAAGTCTTAAGGCTACAACTGTCATACAGAAAGTTGTTGATTGCGGCGTTTCCTTTCCGATCTCAAGGAAATCATCAAAGGATATACCCATTTCATAAGCACATCCTTCCATATATTTTCTTACGAGATTAAAATCAAAATGCTCATTTCCGGCTATTACCGGGGTATGTGTCGTAAATACCGATGAGGACCACACTATCTCTCTGGCCTCTTT
>CACZRG010000127.1 GCA_902783485.1 uncultured Elusimicrobium sp. | reverse complement strand
TGAAAATGAAAAAGAGGATTATATCTGTCCAGTGCTACGGCGCGGCGGTAGTTGTACAGTGCTTTCTGCATATCCCCAAGCACAGCATATACAGAACCGGTGTTCATTCTTATATCCCCACGCTCAGGGGCTTTTTTTACCGCAATAAGATTATCACTTAATGCTTCCTCGTACAGTCCCGCCCTTGCCAGAACTATTCCACGCAGCTGATAGGCAGTTGCGTTCTCCGGATCAAGTTCTATGGCGTGACTGAATTCATCTCTGGCCTTTTCAAGCTGTCCCTCCCAGTACAGAACAGCGCCGAGACCTGTGCGTGCAAAAGAATTATACGGATTTTTTTTAACAGCCGAACGGAAATATTCAGCAGCCCTTGCGTACTGTCCTGCTGAAAGCAGCCGGTGCCCGTAGTAAACATCCATGTCAGACTGTTCCTTCATAAGCCTTTCATAAACAGTCTCGTGCCGTTCATGTACAGCCCCGCGGGCTATGCATGGAAGCAGAAGAATAATAAATACAAGCAGAAAAGCTTTTGAATTCACTTATGCAAAATTACATTTTCGGAAGAAAGCATTAGATGTTTAGGAAGGTGCATTGTAAAAGTAGTTCCTTTGCCCAGAACAGACTCTACAGTAATCTTTCCTTTATGGAGCATGGAGACATACCGGCACAGATTCAGCCCTAACCCTGTTCCAGATCTTTTCTGCCCAGCCTGTCTGTATTTCTCGAATACATCTTTAAGTTTGTCCGGCGGTATTCCCTCTCCGTTGTCAATAACGGAAAGATAAACCATTTTTTCATCTTCCTTTACTAAAATTTTAACCGTGCCATTCTCAGGGCAGAATTTTATCGCATTGCTTACGAGATTTGTTATGGAGCGTTCAAGAAGTACAGAGTCTCCGTTTATAACCCCATCGGAACCTTCCACCGAAAATGAAATATTCTTGTTCTCTCCCATACCTTCCATAACGGAAATAACGGATTGGGACAGCTGATTCAGCGAAAGCGAAACAAGTTCCAGTTTCATCTGCCCGGCTTCCACCTTGGCCACATCAAGAATATTGTTTATCATACCAAGCAGACGCAATGAGGCACGGTTCATTGAAAGAAGCATTTTTCTCTGAACCGGATTAATTGGCCCGGGTATCTCCTTTAGTATATAATCGAGAAAGCCCTTTATGGCGGTTACAGGATTGCGGAGATCATGCGTAAGCACATGAAGGGAATTATCATAATCCATCAGTATTTTGAAAAAGCCACGCTCAAGCCACCAGGCAACCACAAAACATATTGAAATAAGGGAAATAATATAAGAAGCAATTATTTTTAAAAACGAATAGGATTCATTGATATTGGTAAGCCACGCAAAGACGAAAATAGAGGTTACAGCAGCTATGAAAATCGATGAAACAAAAATCTTTAAAAACAGTTTAGTTCTCATTTTCCAGTTCAGGCCGTTTACTCAAGAAATCTTCAATTAATACTCCTTCAGAATTATTATATAAAAATAATCCTAATAAAAAAACGGAGATTTTAAAGGCCCGCAATCTGCTTAAGATATGGAACAGCAAGGTCCAACGCCCGGCGCCTGTGACTTATGCTGTTCTTCTCAGCTGCAGACATATCCGCATAGGAACATGAGAAACCGTCCGGGATAAAAAGGCTGTCATAACCGAAGCCTCCGATACCGGAATGTTTTCCGGCTATTCTGCCTTCCACCACGCCTGACACGCAGTGCTTCTCACCAGCAGGAGAAACAAGAGCTATACAGCATACAAAACGGGCCTTCCTTTCGTCGCCTGTAAAATGCCTCAGATTCTCCAGCAGAAGACGGTTATTATCTTCTGCATTGCATTCAGGCCCGGCATAACGCGCAGAAAAAATACCCGGCGCTCCTCCAAGAACCGCAACCTCAAGCCCGGTATCGTCGCCCATGGCCCATCTGCCTGTAAGAGCTGCTGCATATCCGGCTTTTATCATGGCATTCTCCTGCAGTGTTCTGCCGTTTTCAGTGGGAGAAACTGCCATAGGATAATCCCTAAGACAGCGGTACTCAAGCGGCAGAGGAGGAAGCATAGCTTTGTATTCTGCTATTTTATGCGGATTGAAGGAAGCTATGACAAGGGTATTCATATATTTATATTGATTGACGCTTTTCTGTACCGCTATTATTCCTCTTCGCTGTCATCAGTCCCTATATCCCCGAGGATATCAGCTGCAGCCTTGCGTACGGCCTGGCTTTTTGATTTAAGCAGTTTTATAAGGCTTCCGGCTGCGGCAGGACCGGCAAGTGCAAAAGCCTGTGAGGCGGATTTACGCCATACGCGGTTTTCTTCCTGAAGAAGAGCAGACAGAGCCTCAAAAGCCGGTTCGCCCATTCTTCCAAGAATCTCCACAGCAGACTTTCTGGCTGTCTTGTCATCACCTTTGATGATATTCACAAAAATCCCGGGAGAGGAAGGAACAATTTTAAGCAGTGCGTCACAGGCGCAGCGGCGTACAGATGAGTCACTGTCTGACAGAAGGGCAGATAGTTCCCTTACCGCAGATTTTGCGGCAGGCCCCATATAACCTATTGCCTCTACCGCCGCTTTTTTTGCATTACCTTCAGCCTGCCTCATATAACTCAGAATATCGAACAGGGCGGGCAGGCCCATTCCACCTGTTATCTCGGCGGAAAGTTTACGCACCGACGCGTCGCTGTCAGCAAGCAGTTCTTTTACAGCAGGCAGTATTTTGAAGGCCGGTTTCTTAAGTTTTGCAAGAGTTTCAAGTGCAGTCTTGCATACCGTCTTATCCTTATCGCGTAAAATATCAGTAAGCGCAGACAGATCTTCATCTTTAAGTCCGATATTTATAAGAGCGGAAGAAGCAGCCTTACGGGTGTATTTATTTGAATCCCGCAGAAGTTTTATAAGTTCCCGTACTGCACCTGTAGCCTCCGGGCCTATATGTCCTAAAGCGTCTGCAGCAGCCTTTCTCGTATAACGGTTGCCATCCCTGAGTAAAGCAGAAATCTCAATAACATCATCAGCGCTGTTTGGACCAATGCTTCCAAGCGCCTGAACAGCGTATTTTCTTGTCTCTGTATCGCTGTTGCGGAGAAGTTTTATAAGCGGTGGCACTGCTTCCTTTGCCTTTACACCTATGGTTCCGAGTGTATAAACCGCCTCCTGACGCACGGATTTTTCAGGACTGTCAAGTAAAGCTATAAGTTCCGGTATCGTATCTTCTGACGGTTTCCCTATGCGCGTAAGTGCGGTGGCAGCAGCGCGGCTTGCTGAGATACCAGGATCAGCCAGGGCTTTTATAAGCGCAGGCACTGCAGATGCCGCTGCGGCACCCATCGAGCCCAGTTTCTCGGCAGCATCACATACCATATCACTGTTTCCACTGTCGAGCATCTTTACAAGTTCCTTTACTGAATCCTCGGAGATAAGCCCGCCAGCAGGATCTTTTTCCTGCCCCCCCTCGCGGATAAGTCTGGCAAGGGCGGAAATTTCCTTTCTGAAAGCTCTTTTGTTATTTTCCAGAAGTTCTGCCAGGCTCCTGCTCTCCCCATCACGTTTTTTGGGAATCATAGGTATTCTTGCAACAGGTCTCGTCTGGCCAGGACCAATCTGTGCAAGAGCTATTGCAGCTGTTATTTTGGTTGATTCATCCTGAAGAAGATTCTCCAGAAGCGGAATAGCACTTCTTGCCTCGCTGCCAACGCGGCCAAGTATCTCTGCCGCTGTTTCCCTCGCTATCTTATCCTCGTCTTTAAGAACTTCTTTCAGTTCGGAAATGGAACTCTTCGGTGAAGCGCCTATTTTTGCCAGGGCATCGGAAGCAGCTTTTCTTGTGTCAGGATTTTTGTCATGAAGAAGTTTAACAAGCCCTGAAATAGCGTCTTTGGGAGCAGTAGCTATTTTAACAAGAGCATCGGAAGCATATTTACGTGTCCATTCGTCCGGGTCCCTCAGCAGATCCGTAAGCGACGCAGTGGCCGGTTCGGAAGCCGGTCCTAGATTCATAAGAGCATAAGCAGCAGCCCTTCTTGTCCAATGATCTTCATCTTTAAGCAGCTTTTCAAGACTGTCTACAGCCTCCGCCGCATCAGGCCCTATCTTTCCAAGAGCGTAGGCGGCGTTTCTTCTGGTAACAGGGTCCTGATCACCTGAAAGAATAATAAGCGAAGGCACGGCGTCCCTGGCGTCAGCACCTATTTTGCCGAGGGCATAGGCTGCAGCTTCACGTGTATTCTTGTCCTTATCCTTAAGCAGAAGGGTAAGCCCTGGGACAGCTGTTCTTGCATCCGGGCCTATTTTGCCAAGAGCATATGCCGCCGCCTCCCTTATCCACCTGTCTTCATCTTTAAGAAGCATCATAAGCGCCGGGACAGAGGATTTGGCATCAGGACCTATCTTTCCAAGAGCTATGGCTGCAGAACGGTGAATGACCTTTTCCTGATCAGAAAGAAGAATAACGAGTTTGTCAACTGCGTCTTTTGCTGCAGGGCCCATATTGCCAAGGGCTATGGCCGCATAATTACGTGTTTCCCTGTCAGGTGAGGACAGAAGTTCTATTATTCCGGGAACTGCAGAGCACGCATCCGGACCTATTTTACCAAGGGAATATGCCGCTGCGCGCGGTATGGAAGGATCCTCATCCTTAAGCAGCAGCTGCAGATCCGCCACTGCAGATCTGGCGGAAGATCCTATATCGCCAAGAGCTACTGCGGTGAAACGG
>CACZRG010000126.1 GCA_902783485.1 uncultured Elusimicrobium sp. | reverse complement strand
GCCGCGGCGGTATCAATATTGGCGATATATGAGTCGGTTATTTTCTGAACCTTGTTCTCATATGTCTTGAGATCGTCTTCTGTTATTTCACCGGCTTTCTGGGATTTTCTTATTTTTTCAAGCGCCTCACGGCGGAGATTCCTTACTGCAACACGGAAATCCTCAGCCATTGAATAAACCATTTTTACCATTTTTTTGCGCTGATCCTCTGTCATGGGGGGCAGATTTATGCGTATGATGGCTCCGTTGCGGGAAGGAGAGGAGCCGAAATCTATTTTGCGCAGTTCGCTTTCCACTTCGTTTACGGCATTGGCGTCCCAGACACGCACCTCGAGGGTACGTGGCTCAGGAACGGAAATAGCCGCAACCTGTTTCAGCGGTGTTCTTGCCCCATAATATTCCACATGAACATTGTCCAAGAGCTGCGGATTTGCACGCCCGGTGCGCAGTCCGCTCAGATCTTTCTTGAATTTGAATACTTTTTCATCCATTTCCATTTCTGTTTCGGAAAGGATGTCATTTATAGATTCAGCCATTTTGTATCTCCTGCAAATCTTAAAAATAAAATCTTATGCGCAGTAATATGCTTTATGCGCTTGTAATATTATATTAATTAAAAGCAGATTCCGGCAATTTATTAAACTACGGAATAAATTTCCTGCCAGGAACGTTTTATCTGTAAGGTCCGTTATATGGCCTGCCTGCATATTTGGGCAGAGGTCTTGGTTTTTTCACCGGCGCTGGTTTTGCTGGTACCACTTTTTTTACTTTGACATAAGTACTGGTATGACGTGGCTGATGACTTCCATAATACAGGCCAGACACAGGATCAAGAGTAAAATATGTTGTCCCGTCCGGGTTTATGCGTGCCGTGCAGGCTGTTTTCAGCAGAAAAGCATATTTTCGATAATGCCGCAGATTATGTGTATTGCGGTTATGTGCATTTCCTGTATTGTGGCGGTTACGGCGGATGGGGAACGGAAAGCCAGATCGCAGATCTGGTGAAGTTTCGCGTCTTTCATGCCTGTAAAAGCTATGACTGTAAGGCCTTTTTCCCTGGCTGATTCTGCGGCTTTTACAACATTCGCTGAATTTCCGGATGTGCTTATACCTACAAAAACATCTCCCTTGTTTCCTAAAGCCTGCACCTGGCGGGCGAATGCCATTTCATAACCGTAATCATTGCCGAGGCAGGTCATAACAGCGGAATCTGCCGTGAGAGCTATGGCGGGCAGTCCGGGTCTTTCCATTTGGAAGCGTCCTACAATTTCACCCGCAAAATGCTGGGAATCGCTGCATGAACCTCCGTTGCCGCAGATAAGCAGTTTATTGCCATTCTTCAACGCGGATGCGATAGTTTCAGCGATTTTCTGTACGTCTTTTACGGGAAAATCCTCAAGGGCTTTCTTATGCCCGTCAAGTGCTGTTTTTATTTTTTCTTCGTTTGAAATCATTATTGAATCCTTGTTAAATCCTTCTGTTGAAATACGGTTACGGCTTTATGATGGTTCCTGTCTGCTGGCCGGTAACGGCATTTCTGATATTGCCGGGAATGTGCAGGTTGAAAACAAGGGTTGATATTTTATTGTCCAGGCACATTGAAAGTGCGCTGGCATCCATTATTTTCAAACCTTTTGACAATGCCTCGCTATAAGATAGCGTATCATACTTTTCTGCGTCCGGATATTTTTTCGGGTCGGCGGAATAAACTCCGTCCACCTGCGTAGCCTTGAATATTATTTCCGCCCCAATTTCCGCTGCCCGGAGTGAGGCACCTGTGTCCGTGGTGAAGAACGGGCTGCCTGTTCCTCCGGCGAAAATTACAATATTGCCGGCTTTAAGGTATTCCATGGCTTTTCTGGCTGAATAATATTCAGCAACAGGGTAAACATTTACCGCTGTAAGCACTTTTGCCTTTACACCTTTGGATTCAAGTGCGCCGCGCAATGCCATTGCGTTTATGATTGTTGCCAGCATACCCATTCCGTCGGCAGATACGCGGTCAACAGGAATACCTGTAGCTCTTGCACCACGCCATATGTTGCCACCGCCTATCACTATTCCTATCTGCGTCTGTGGTGCGGCACTGCTGGCGGCGGCTATTTCCGTGGCTATGTAATCTGCTGATTCAGGGGAAAAAGACCGGCCTTTTTCAATATCGCCAAGTGATTCTCCGGAAAGTTTAAGTAGTATTCTTTTATACATCGCAAAATCTCTGCAGTTAAATTATGTTAAATAAATATTATAAAAATCAAAGAGATTATATCAATTGCAGAAAATGCAGTCCGTGTCTGCTGGTGTTCATTCATTTACTGAATGCAATAGTAGCAGTTTAATGTCAGGCCAGGTTACATGACGATAGAACCCTGTATCAGAGAAGGCAACAGTAAATTACTGTCTGAATGACAATTGCAGAAAATAAAAAACGCCGGACGGTAAAAAGGAGAAAATGTGCCGTCCGGCGCTGGCCGTTGCCTGATATAAATGTTTTATTCCACACCAACCTGGTATGAAACAAAGCGTTTTACTGTCAGCTTCGCGCCTAATTTTTTGGAAAGTGCTTCAACAGACTGTTTCACAGAGATCTTGGGATCGTCAATGGTGGCCTGTTCAAGAAGGCAGACTTCGGAATAATATTTATGTATTTTGCCGGTGAGCATTTTCTCAAGGGCATCTGCTGGCTTGGCCCTGTAGGTTTTGCCTTTGGCTTCCATTTTTGCCTTCTGCTCTTCCTCGTCCTTGCGCATTTTTTCCTGATAGATTTCTTTTTCCTTGGCTATAACTTCAGCTGGAACTTCCTCAGGGGAGAGGAATTTGGGATTCATGGCTACAGCCTGAAGGGCAAGCTCATGTGCCAGATGCTCTATTTCGGCTTTCGCTGCTGCCATATCGCCTTCGTATTCCATTTCCACGAGTGCGCCTTTCTTGTTGTCAAAATGAATGTAGCTGCCTATTACAGATTTCTCTGAAAGAGGGAATGAGACACCGCGGCGTACAGCCATGTTCTCGCCGATTTTCATGGCGATTTCCTGAAGGCGGCTCTTTACACCTTCATTCTCAGCGGGATTGCCCTGCAGTTTTCCTTCTGCCATTTCCGTGGCTATGGTCTTTACAAAAGCCGCCACATCGGGATTGCGGGCAACAAAATCTGTTTCGCAGTTAAACTCAACAAGGGAAATTTCCTTTCCGGCAACGGAAGCGACAAGGCCTTCCTTCATGCTGCGTCCTGCGCGTTTTGCAAGACCGGCAAGACCTTTTTTGCGGAGTATTTCCACAGCTTTTTTTACATCACCCTGTGTTTCGGTGAGGGCTTTTTTGCAGTCCATCATTCCGGCGCCAGTCTGGGCGCGGAGATCCTTAATCATTTCTACAGTTATTGCCATTTTTTAATTCTCCAGATACAAATAAATTTATGCCGCGGAAGAGAAGCTGTTCAGTCTCTTCCGCGGTAAGTGCTTTTTAAAGAGTTATTTTGTCTCTTCTGCCGGGGCTTCCTCAGCAGGAGCGGCTTCTGTTACTTCAGCCGCAGCTCCGGTTTCTTCTGTCTCAGCGGGAGCGGTTGTTTTCATCTTCTCGGCTTCAGCTTCAGCGCGGCCATCAATGATAGCATCGGCTATGGCGCCACAGAAAAGACGTATTGAGCGTGCGGCATCGTCGTTTCCAGGAATGGGATAATCGACTTTGTCCGGGTCGCAGTTTGTGTCGCATACAGCTACTACTGGAATGTGCAGGACATGAGCTTCGTGAAGGGCATTGGCCTCATTGACCGGATCTACGATGAAAATCATATCAGGCAGATTATTGAGTTCGCGTATGCCGCTTAAGAGTTTCACCAGGCGGTTCTTTTCCTTGGTAAGACGGGAAACTTCTTTCTTTGACATCACTCTGAAAAGACCGTCTCTCTCGTATTTTTCAAGTTCCTCAAGACGGCGCAGTGATTTGTGCAGAGTTTCAAAGTTTGTAAGAGTTCCACCAAGCCACTTCTCATATACGCTTGCTACCTGGGAACGCTCCGCTTCTTCTTTTATGATTTCCTTGGCCTGTTTCTTTGTGCCAACGAACAGAAAGGTTTTTCCGGCTTTCGCGGCATCTTTAACCACGGAGTAAGCCTTCTTTATTTCCTTCTGTGTTTTCTGAAGGTCAAGGATATGAATTCCGTTTCTTTCTCCGAAGATGTAGCGGCCCATTTTTGGGTTCCATCTGTGTGTCTGATGTCCGAAATGAACACCTGCTTCAAGCATGCTTTTCATTGTTACATTTAACATTTTAAGGTACTTCCTCCGTGTTTGTATACTTTACCGGTTCTTTTCCCGCCACTCGGGGGGCAGGATTTCACCATTTGAATATATAATACAAAATCATAGTCTCCCGTGACAATATATTCTGATTACGCGTCTGATTCTTCACATTTCTTCAATCTTTTACGAAAATTCTTACTATAGTCTTAAAGAATATGTCTATATCAAGCATCAGCGAACAGTTCTGAAGTTACCATATATCATATGAAAAACGCGTTAAAGCTTCGTTCATAATATCTTCTTTCGTCATTTCGTTGGATTTGTATTTCATGTAGACACGAGGTGCTTTGAAATTGACCTGCGCCCAGCCTGTAAGCCCTGGTTTAATAACTGTTCTGACAGAGTGGTTTGGAATATGTTCGTCCCAGAATTTCTGGTCTTTAATCCACAATGGACGTGGCCCGATAAATGAAATATCACCTTTTATAATGTTTATCAGCTGTGGTATCTCATCAATGCGGAAACGCCTCAGCAGTCTGCCTGTATGAGTATATTCTTCATTCTCGGATTCCTGATTCTTCTTCTTTATGGTACGGAATTTGTAAAGTTTAATGGTCCTGTTCAGTACGCCTGACCTGTACTGCGTGAAAAATACCTCCTCCCTGTCTACTATCCTGATAACAAGAGAAACAAATATTATCAGCGGTAAGAGCAGCAGCAGCATAATCAGTGCAAGAGTTATATCCAGAATGCGTTTAACATAACGGATATAGAAATATTCCTGATTTCTGAATGCAATACTGCGCATAAGCCATTTTGAGTTTTTTATGTTTTCGAAAGAGGCGCGATGCATTATGGCTTTGAAGGTGTGAAAGTCAGTATCAACAGGTATTCCTTTGAAAACAAATTTTTCAATTAAAACCGGCCATGATTTCGGGTGTTTTATGAAAAGGTCGTGGCTTACTATTACAAGGAGTTTTTTTGATTTGGGAAATTTTTTCAATCCTTCCATGGAATCATGAATTTCACATATTTTATAACCGATTGAATTTTCAAATTCTTTTATAAGTTCATTAATTGTAGGACTGTTTCCGAATATCATAACGTTTGTTTTCAGAATATGCCGGAAGAATATTCTAATTGCCAGGACCAGAATAAAAAAGATAGTTTTGAGAATAACTATCATTGGCCATGAAACAAGTGTCGGCAGATAAGGTATCAGTCTGACTAACAGATAATACAACAGGCCTGAGAAAAACACGGAGACAAAATATATAAAAACAAAAACACCATATTTTAATCTTTTTCTGCGCAGTATCGATAAGTCATATACAAAGAACAGCCACATAAAAAATGTGGAAACGAGGAAAAATGGCAGGATTATTTTAAAGTAAGTGATATATGAATCAATATTAAGCGCAAAAATCTGTATATTCAGCGTAATGAAAAGAATCAGAAGAAAAGCTATAAAATCACAAATAAATAAATATATTTTTTTCATTTTAAAAATAAATGGCGTTTATTATATAAACTGGTGACGTGCAGAATCACCGAAGTAATGTTGTAGTAATTCTGTCAGTTTTCTCTTATAGTTTAGGAAGATAAATTTACGCAATTAATCTTTGTGTTATACATAATCAATTATTTATATTTTATGAAAAAAGCCGTAAGGCATTGACATGT
>CACZRG010000125.1 GCA_902783485.1 uncultured Elusimicrobium sp. | reverse complement strand
CGGAAGTACAGTGGAACCACCCGTCCAGTCCTGTTTGGACATCATTATCTGATCATCATATCCCATCCATGCTCCGGCAGTAAGGTCCGGTGTCATACCTATGAACCACATATCCTTTGAATCCTGGCTGGTACCTGTTTTTCCGGCAAGAGGACGCTTCAGAACAGCCGCTCTTACACCCGTACCACGCTTTACAACACCTTTCATCATGTTAACAAGCACATAGGAAAGCTGTGGTGTAAAACTTTCTGTTTCCTCAGGATAGTGCTCGTGAACCACGCGGCCCTGGCTGTCAACAACTTTTACTATGGCAAAAGGTTCCACATGTATGCCGCCATTTGCAAATGTGGAAAATGATGTTGTCATCTCCATAGGTGTTACAAGTGAGGTTCCAAGACCTATCGAGGGCACAGGATTCAGAAATCTCTTCTGATCTATACCGGCGCGGTGCGCCACATCTACGACAGATGTAGGACCTACCCGTGTAACCAGGTAAATGGAAGCCAGATTGCGCGAAGCCTCAAGCGCCCTTCGCGCAGTGATCATACCACGGAATTTGCCATCAAAATTGTTAGGCACCCATATTTTGAATTCCGGATTTCCTATAAAAGGAGCTATGGCCATGTCGATGGAATACTGGTCTGTGGCGCCCTCCAGCAGTCTCCAGTCACGACCGTCGAAATAGTAAGCCATGGGAGAATCATCAACAAGACTGGCCGGTGTGTAACCGTTCATCAGTGCGGCCATCCATACAAAAGGCTTGAAAGTTGAGCCTGCCTGCCTTTTTGCCTGAAGAGCCCTGTTGAATTTGCTTTCCTGGAAATTGCGTCCGCCTACAAGACAACGTATTCCGCCTGTTTTATTATCCAGTATTATGAATGCACCCTGCACCGGCGCAGTTGACGGAGCCGGAGCCTCTGTCTCAACGCCATGCTCATCAACAGTTTTTTCCGGAGCAGGCTTTGGCAGTTTTGCCACCGCTTCATCATACTGGGAAAGGTACTTTTTCATTACATCTTCGGCAGCTTTCTGATAGTTTATGTCAAGAGTGGTATAAACTTTGTATCCGCCTTTGTAAATCTGATCATCAGTAAATCCCAGAACCTTAAGCTGCTGGCGGACATACTCTATAAAATATGCCCCATGTTTTTCGGTAGGAAATTCTTCTTCCGCTGCCTTATCGGCTGCTTCCGTGGGCTTCTTGCGTGTGAGCCGCAGAATCCGGGCAGGAAATTCTTCTTCCGCTGCCTTATCGGCTGCTTCCCTTGTCACAGGCTCATAATTAGGAGTTTTGTCATCTTTATCTTTTTTTCTCTGTGAGAAAGCAACCATCTGATCTAGCACTATCTTTCTGCGCTTTTTAGCAGCCTCTGGATCCTTAAAAGGAGAATATCTTTCAGGAGAAGGGATAAGCCCCACTATCATGGCACATTCAGCCAGATTCAGTTCATCAACGTTCTTTTCGAAATAATGCTTAGCCGCAGACTGCACGCCATAAACACCGCCGCCAAGATAAATCTGATTAAGATACAGCGTCAGAATTTCCTGCTTGGAGAATTTCTTCTCTATGACAAAAGACACTATCACTTCTTTCAGCTTTCTTACAATGGTTTTTTCCGCAGTAAGACTTATACCCCTGGAAAGCTGCTGTGTTATGGTAGATCCACCCTGTGCCTTGCGTCCACGCCACACATTACTTACAAGTGCCCTTAGTATGCCTTTTACGGAAATTCCGGGATGATTGTAAAACTGCTGATCCTCCATGGCTACCAGGGCATGCTGCAGATTACCAGGTATGCGGTCAAGGTTAAGGTACGCACGCTTCTCCATGGAAAATTCTGAAACAACGGTGTCATTTATATCATAGACATATGTTGTAAGGGATGGAGTATAGTTTTCAAAATCATCAGTAGGTGGAAGACTGCTTAAAAGCCAGTGCAGCGGCCATGCGGCTGCAAGCATACAGAAAAGTATGAAGCCGGCGGTGATATAAAGAATACAGTAGGCCTTTTTCTGAAATGACAGACCCTCAAACCAGCTGGAAAATTTTGTAAATGGATTAGAAAATTTTATTTTTTTCATTAATAAGATTATACCATTTGCACGGCTTGCCCTGCGTTTTATAAAATTACAATATCTTATAGTCCCTACAAGGAGGACACATGAAAGTACCAATGGTAGATCTTACGGCAGGGTATCCGCCGATAAGAGAAGAAATTGAATCAGCGGTGAAGAAGGTCTTTGAGAAGGCCAATTTCATTCTCGGAACGCAGGTTACCGAGTTCGAGCAGGCTTTCGCGAAGCATAACGGAGCGAAATATGCCGTGGGTGTAAACAGCGGCACGGATGCGCTCAGGCTGGCTCTTCTGGCCTGTGGAATAAAGCCGGGAGATGAAGTAATCACTACCCCCTTCACCTTTATAGCCACATCCGAAACAATCAGCCAGACAGGAGCTGTACCGGTTTTCGCGGACATCGATCCCGTTACCTATACACTCAGTCCCGAATCAGTTGAAAAAAAGATAACTTCAAAAACACGTGCCATTCTGCCCGTTCACCTTTACGGCATGGCCGCGGAGATGGACAAGCTTATAGCCATCGCAAAAAAACACAATCTTAAAATTATTGAGGATACAGCCCAGGCTTTCACAGGAAAATACCGTCTCGCTGACGGAACCTGGAAATACCTCGGATCAATAGGCGACTGCGGCACATTCAGCTTCTTTCCCGCAAAGAATCTGGGTGCTTTCGGCGATGCCGGTGCAGTGCTGACAAATGATGATAAAATATATGAGGAACTTAAAGCCCTCCGCAATCATGGCAGCAAAGTGCGCTATATCCATGAAATAGAAGGATTCAATTCACGTCTGGATACCGTTCAGGCAGCCATTCTTGGCGTACGTCTGAAATATGTTGAAAAATGGACTGAAATGAGAAATACTGTTGCAGCAAAATACGCAGCAGCACTCAAGGGTATATGTATTACTCCTGTTGTTCCGGACAACCGCAGACATTCTTTCAATTACTATACCATACGCTTTGAGACAAAAGAGCAGCGCGACAATGCACAGAAATATCTTACAGAGCAGGGTATAGCCAACCAGATATACTATCCTATCGCACTGCATCTGCAGAAAGCCTATGCACATCTTGGAGGGAAACGCGGTGATCTGCCAAATGCTGAAAAAGTACAGGACACGGTATTCTCCCTTCCCATGTTCCCGGAACTTACTGACGAGCAGATAAAAATCGTAACAGATGCCGTAAAAGACTCAATGGCGAAATAAATCTGTTTCATCAGCACAAAAAAAGGAGCACTGCAAAGTGCTCCTTTTTTATTCATTTCTGCTCTGATACAGGACCTGTTCTGCCCGCCGGGACAAATACTCCCTCACTTCAGCAGTATTTTCACATATTCCTGTCCAGAAAAGCGGCTCTGACATCACTTGTTGCCGCTTTCTTTTCAAGTATCATCCTATTTCTTTCTATTATTTTTTCAAGGGCAGCATAACGTTTTATTCCATCATCTTTTATGCCTTTGTGTTCAGGCTGCTCATATACGGCAAGCTGTGGCTTAACACCTTCAAAACCTGCGGCAAGTGCCACCCTGAACCACTTGTATGCATCTTCATATCCCCCGCCTGCCATATATATGCGTCCAATAAAAAAAGCTGCCTCACCATCTCCCTGAATGGCAGCTTTTCTCAAAGGCTCCACAGATTTGTCAAACTCATTGCGTGAATAATAAACAATTCCAAGAGAACGCAGGGCTGTAATATTATTGGATTCAGCCGCTTTCTCAAGCAGTGGTATTCCTTTCTCAGAGCATTCCGCTGCTGATGAAACAGGAATGCAGTACATGCATCCGGCAGCAAGCCTGGCACTGCTGTTTCCGCCTTCTGCAGCTGCCTTAACAAGTTCGTCTTTTTCTTTTGTTTCCTCATCAGTAAGGTTCAGTCTGGTGGCGAGCCTGTTATAAACAACAGCGGCCTCATATAATCCGCCACGGGCAGCAGACTGAATATATCTGATACCCTCGGATTCCGGAATAATTTTCCCTTCATCCTGTATAACAGCAAGTCCAAGCATCAGCTGCGCATGTCTGTGATTAAACGAAGAAGCCTTTTCAAGCAGTTTGAAAGCTTCCTCTTTATTGCTTACAGCCCCACTTCCTTCATATGCCATTCTTCCAAGAAGATAAAGGCATGATGGATCATCTTTTTCCGCGCGTGGTCCGCACAGTTTTCTTACCGTATCAAAATTTCCACTGTCATATGCCTCAATTATTTTTCCATTGCCGGAACAGGCAGCAGAAAAAGGAAGAATCAGTGCAAAAACATATATATAAAATTTTTTATGCATAATATAATTCTATCAAATAAACCATGGCTTTCATTCCCTGTTTAAAATTATATAATTATAATATGTCGGAAAAATATGTACATGATGTTGAAACAGAATCTGCTCTTGCAGAAAAATCTTTTGAAAAAAAAATAGTATTCAGCGGAAAAGCCGTTAAATTTCACGCAGACACTGTAATTCTGCCGGATGGTGGAAAGGCTGTCAGGGAATATATGGAGCATCCTGGCGCTTCCGCCGTACTGCCGGTTCTTTCTGACGGAAGGATAATTTTTGTACGGCAGTTCAGATACCCTGTCGGACGTGAGACACTTGAAATTCCTGCCGGAAAACTTACCGGACCTGGCGACGACCCGCTAATAAGGGCAAAGGCGGAACTGGAAGAGGAAACCGGATATAAGGCAGAACATTACGACAAAATAATTTCATTCTGGACCACTGCGGCTTTCTCAACCGAAGTTCTGCATGTATATGCCGCACACGGTCTTATTCCGGGGACATCCCACCCAGATGAAGATGAATTTTTAAAAACCGAAATAATGCCTTTTGAAGAAGCCTGGGTCCTTCTTCAGGCAGGAAAGATAATGGATGTAAAAACTATAATTGCACTTCAGGCATGGAAAATACGCCTGTTGGAGGAAAAATGAAAAAAGACGCTACAGATGAACTTTGCATAAACAGCATAAGAACTCTCGCCATAGATATGATAGGAAAGGCGAACTCGGGACATCCCGGTATTCCGCTGGGAGCGGCACCGCTGGCATATACAGTGTGGGCACGCCACCTGAAATTCTCACCTTCCAATCCTGAATGGTTTGACCGCGACCGTTTTGTGCTTTCAGCCGGACACGGTTCCTCAATGCTTTATGCAATACTGCACCTGTACGGTTTCGGACTCACGATTGAAGATCTTAAGAATTTCCGCCAATTAGGCTCACTTACTCCAGGACATCCTGAATACCGTCATACAAAAGGTGTGGAAATGACCACCGGCCCATTAGGGCAGGGCTTCGCCACCGCAGTAGGAATGGCACTTGCCGAACGGCTTACGGCACAGAAAATAAACAAGGAAGGTGCTGCCCCTTTAGTAAACCATTTCACATATGTACTCGCCGGTGACGGAGATCTAATGGAAGGCATATCCTACGAGGCTGCGTCTCTTGCCGGACAGATGAAACTGGGAAGACTTATCTGCCTTTACGATTCAAACGGGATTACCATTGAAGGTTCCACATCAATTGCTTTCTCCGAAGATGTGCGTAAACGCTTTATCGCGCAGAACTGGCAGGTTATTGAAGTAGAGGATGGCAACGATATAGAGGAAATAGACTCCGCAATAAGAAAAGCGAAGCGCGAAACAGAACAGCCTTCCATAATAATCGCAAAAACACATATTGGTTTCGGCAGCCCGAAACAGGACAAATCCTCTGTTCACGGCGAACCGCTCAAACCCGAAGAAATACTTGCCACAAAAGAAAAACTCGGCTGGCCTTCAAAGGAACCATTCTTTGTACCTGAAGAAGCCAGAGCAAGATTCACGAAACAGGCAGAAGCTGGTGAAAAAGAACTCAAAGCCTGGTACAAACTCTGGAAAAAATATCAGGAGGAATACCCTGATAACGCGCATGCAGCCAAAAGCCTTTTGGGAAGGGAAATACCGGACGGTCTTTTCAATCCACCTGACACATTCTTCGACAAACCTGCCGCAACACGCGAGGCTTCAGGCAAAGTAATAAATCTGATAGCTGACGGAATGAAAGGGCTTGCCGGAGGAGCAGCCGATCTCGGTCCTTCAACAAAGACAGATTTCACAAAAGAACCTGAAAGAACACTGCACTATGGAATACGCGAACACGCAATGGGCGCACTT
>CACZRG010000124.1 GCA_902783485.1 uncultured Elusimicrobium sp. | reverse complement strand
TCTTATACTCAGACGTGACCCCGACGGTATTATGCGTGTTGAGGGAGAGAAAATACTCAAGATAGTGGCCATGACCAATTTCTCACAGCTGGATTCCTGGGACAGACTGCGCAGAATATTCAAAGTCATAGGTCTGGACAAGGCTCTTAAAAAAGCCGGAATAACTGCTGGAAACATCGTGAGAATAGGCACAAGGGAATTTGAGTGGTCAGACGAACCTCTGCCTTCACGCAAACCGGGAAAATTCGCGTACAAATACCGACGCAGGGAAAGGGAAGAGTATACGAAGAAAATGGAAGAGTAATAAAACACCTTTCCAATCAGTAAAAAACCGCCTTTACAGGCGGTTTTTTTATACTGCGTTAACATTCTGCTGTGCCACGCAGCAAGATAAGCCAGAATCAGATCAGAACACGGAACCCCAGTCACGTGTTGTTATTACAAATTCAACACGGCGGTTTCTTGCCCTGGCTTCCGGAGTGGTATCATTTACAACAGGAAATTCGGAACCATAGCCGTAAACCTTTATATAATCCCCCCACACGCCCTGTGAAGCAAGGTATTCCTTTACAGCGCTGGCACGCAGTTTTGAAAGCCTCCTGTTCCAGTCCTCAGGTCCGGTGTCATCGGTGTGCCCTATTACTACCAGTTTCAGCTTATCATACCGCTTTAGAATTTCAGCCACCTTGTTAAGCATGGGATACGAGCTCGGCTTTATAACATCGGAATCTGTCTTGAACTCTATAGGCGGAATCTGTTTCGTGCTTACCATATCCATTACAGACTGAAGCTCAAGATTCGCATTTCTGGCTACTTCCTTTTCAGCCGGAGTCATTTCAGGCTCGCAGGACGCGCCACAAAGAAGCAGTGCGGCTCCAAATGCAAGAAGTACTTTTTTCATATTATTTTATCTCCTGTAAGCGGGCTTTCAACAGAAAGCATAAGTGTTTCGCGGCGGAAACGGTATCCGCGCGCAAAAGCCGTATTGCTGAGCAGCAGCGGCGGTGTTGACATTATTGTTGAGTAAATACGCCTACGGCTTATTTTCGGTCTGCGCGCCGAGTCAAGCACATTTGATTTCGCTACCGCGTCAAATGTATCCTCAGACCAGTAAACCGGCCATATAACAGCCGCACGCAGTGCAAGATCCTTTTTAGGTATAGTCCGCATAAAATGTTCTGCGGAATCCAGATGCTCTATTCCCCATATCAGCCATTTTTTTATAATGGGGCGTAGTTTCACATAATTATCCGGATTTCTTAAATCTTCAGGACACAGCCCCACGGCTGCAAGCTCAGCAGATGGGATATAACAGCGTCCGTTTTTTATATCAGCAGCAATATCCTTAAGAATATTTGTTATCTGCAGGGCTTTGCCTATATTATCTCCATCTTCATCGGTTGGAAGATTTGTTTCCTCAGGATTGCGGCCAAGGAAATAATCTCTGTAAACCTCAGCCCAGAAAATACCTGGCACGCCGCCTATAAGGTGACAGTAGCGGTCCAGCTCTTCCGGCTGGCTGAAAGATGCAAGACTGATGCCGTCGAAATTCCTTACATCTGTCTCCATACCCTCGGCAATACCCTTGAAAAGTTTCCTGAGGCATGTTTTTCCTTCCTCCGGAACCTTTCTATACAGGTCAAGGATTCTGCCGAATTTTGAAAGGAGTTCTGTTTCAGAGGCATTTGCCGCCTCCGGCGCAAGGCGTTTTCCTGCCTCCGCTATCATACGGCAGTTTTCAGGATTATCTATCCCGCGCACAAGTTTAAGCATTTCCAGCTTTTCAGCCCGTGGAAGCTGCGGAGCATCCACTACAGAATCAAGTGCACGGCATACCAGATAACCAAGTCCCTGATATGAACGCACCGGTTCAGGCATTATGTTTATGCTTAGATAAAGAGTGCGTGACACGCTTTTAAGCAGTCTGCGTATCTCTCCTGAAATCAATGTTGTCTTTTTCTCTGCCATGTATTTAATTTTATTTTACAAAAATATAAATATGTTCAAAAGAGGCGGAAACGCCTTCCGCCATGAAACTAAACCCGGATTATTTTGCCCAATATTCTTGTACCGGAAGCACCGGTGGCAGACGGACAATGGTTTATTTCTCCGCGCAAAGCCAGCAGTCCCATAAGTGCGAAGCAGGAAGCCTCTTTGGCGAGAGGATGCATTCCCACGTCAGCACTTGAAAGCGTTTTAACGCCAGACATAGCCAGCTGTGACGCTATGTTACGCATAAGAACCGGATTAAGTGCACCACCACCGGACACAATTATTCTTTCCGTTCCGGCTGGAGCAAATTTCCGGAAGGCCAGCGCTATGGAGGCGGCAGTAAACAGATTCAGTGTTGCAACAGTATCAGCTATATTGCTTTCAGATAAAGCCGGAAAATTCCTTTTTATGAAATCCTGGGAAAAAGTACTGCGGTCAAGAGATTTGGGAGGCAGTCTTTTAAAATATTCTGCTTCAAGAAAATGTCTTACCTTCTCTTCATCGGCATGTCCCCTGGCGGCAATGGCACCATCAGCATCATATCCCAGTTTTCCTGAAGTAAACATGGATACTGCGGTATCCATAAGGGAATTTCCAGGACCGGTATCAAAGCCGGTTGTCTTAACGCCATGTCCGGTAAATGATATATTCCCCACCCCTCCGATATTCTGTAACGCTACCGGCGTTGGAGAATCACCATACATAAATTCATCAAGAAAAGGCACAAGAGGCGCTCCTTCACCACCTGCAGCCATATCCATGGGACGGAAATCGCATACCACAGGAATACCTGCTGCTTCAGCTATAAATGATGCCTCGCCTATCTGCATTGTACTCCTGTCCGGTCCTTCAGGCTTATGCCACACTGTCTGTCCGTGAGAAGCTATACACTCCACCTGTTCCGGTCTTATTCCTGTTTCACTGAAAAAACGCATTACCATTTCAGCCCATATACGTCCCAGACCGAAATCAAGCGCGGAAAGCTCACATGCCTTCATATCTC
>CACZRG010000123.1 GCA_902783485.1 uncultured Elusimicrobium sp. | reverse complement strand
TGGAGGAATATGTTATTTTTTATGGCAGAGAGATTTTTGTGGTGATTGTAAAATTTCAAATGTTGTTCAAAATCAAATCACATCAGTTGAAACAAGACCTCTAAATGAGTATCCATTTTTTGTACGTAGTAATCAAGCTATTGGAATAATCAGAAAGATAAAAAATAAGCGTGAAGAGGATATGTCTTCCATGGTTCATTCTAGAAATTGCTTTAAAATTTATAGTAATGAGATAGGCCATTCAACATATACAAAAGGAGATTTCATTCTTTATTCGTTAAAAGGTCGGTCTTATATATCAGCAAAAAAAATAGTAGATAGAGACAGGATTGCAGATAAATACAAAGTTATCATAACTAAAGCTATGTCTGGGGGAAATAAGCCATCCTCGGAGGGAAATTACTTAATTATATCTTCTTTAAAAGTTATATCTCCAAAAGAAGTATGCACTGAAACCTATCTGTGTGTTGGTGATTTTAACAATAAAGAAGAAGCATTAAATTTGAAATCCTACATATCAACATCTTTTTTTAGATTTTTATTGCTTCAAGCACTAACATCAATCAATATATCAAAGGATAAATTTATCTTCGTCCCATTACAGGATTTCACCCAGGAATGGACGGATGAAAAACTGTATGCTAAATATGGTCTTTCTCAAGATGAAATTGCCTTTATTGAATCCATGATAAAGCCAATGGAGGACAAATAATGCCACATATAAGTTTAAACGAAATTCTGCACAACCGCCCATCCATTGAGCCGCAGATATATGGATATATATTGCCAACCGTGCCTGACCATGCCGGATATATAAAAATCGGCTATACTGACCGCCATGATGTTGAAACAAGAATAAACGAACAGCTGCATACAGCCGCCGTGCCTCACAGAACAATTTTTACAGAAAGTGCAATGAGGGCGGATGGCACTTGCTTTACAGACAATGATGTTCATAATCTGCTGGAACGTAAAAATTTCAAAAAAATAATTTTTGAGGGCAGTACAAACAATGAATGGTTTAAATGTAGTACAGAGGATTTGCAGACAGCGGTAAAGGAAATAAAAAACAACATACGCTACGATGGCAACCGCACGGAAGATTTCCCAATGCGGCAGGAACAGCAGGATGCGGTGCATAAGACAATGGAATATTTTGTCCGCATAAAAAAAGAAGAACCAGACGCTGTACCTAAATTCCTGTGGAACGCAAAAATGCGTTTTGGCAAGACATTCGCCTCATATCAGCTGGCAAAAGCAATGGGAATGAGAAGGGTGCTTATCCTTACATTCAAGCCTGCGGCAGAATCCGCATGGCAGTCGGACTTAATGCATCATAATGATTTCAAAGGCTGGCAGTTTGTGTCAAACAAGGAGGCCAAATATGATGCTTCCAAAATTGACGGTCAGTTTTATGCTTGCGATCAGAATAAGCCCATAGTTGTTTTTGTGTCTTTTCAGGATGCTCTTGGAACAAACGAGGCCGGAGGCATTAAGGCCAAAAACGAATTTATCCATAATACGGAATGGGACATGGTGATTTTTGACGAGTATCATTTTGGAGCATGGAGGGAAAACGCAAAACAACTCTTTGAAAAATCAGATGAGGAAGATCCTGATTTTGACTATGAGGAATACAAGGAAAATGAGGCTGACAATGCCATAAACGAGACTTGGCTGCCAATAAAGACATCCCATTATCTGTATCTGTCAGGCACGCCGTTCAGGGCTTTAAATTCCGGAGAATTTATTGAAGAACAGATTTTCAGCTGGACATATTCCGATGAGCAGGATGCCAAGGAAAATTGGAACGATAAGAATGGGGAAAATCCTTATAAGGCATTGCCGAAAATGGTAATGCTTACATATAAAATCCCTGATTCCATAACGGAAATAGCAGTAAACGAAGGCTATGACGAGTTTGACATAAACGAATTTTTTAAGGCCGTTCCTGCTGAAAAAGACAAGCCCGAAACATCAAGATTTGTGTATGAGGATTATGTGCAGAAATGGCTTGACCTTATACAGGGCAAAGGAAATTTTATAGATGGCCTGAAGTTAGGCAGCGAGAAGCCTCCAATGCCATATTCCGATACGACCTTGCTGAATGTTCTTTCCCATACATTGTGGTTTATGCCTAATGTGGCCTCATGCCATGCCATGTATAATCTTTTAAGACAAAAACAGAATAAGTTTTTCAATGACTATGAGATAATTGTCTGTGCGGGAACAAAAGCCGGCAATGGCATTGAAGCCCTTCCTCCTGTTGAGCAGTCAATGGGAAATCCGCTTAAAACAAAAACAATTACATTGTCCTGCGGCAAGCTGACTACAGGCGTGACAGTACGTCCGTGGTCAGGTGTCTTTATGCTACGCAATCTTAAATCTCCGGAGACTTATTTTCAGACGGCATTCCGCGTTCAGTCCCCATGGACGGCAAAAGATGATAAGGGAAATCTTATAGTCATAAAAAAGGAATGTTATATTTTTGACTTTGCTCTTGAACGTGCGTTAAGGCAGATCTCTGATTACAGCATGAAATTAAGCACGGTCGAGGATTCCCCAGAAAAAAAAGTTGAGGATTTTATAAAATTTCTGCCTGTTCTTGCCTTTGACGGTGCGGGAATGAACAAAATATCCGCCCAGGACGTGCTTGACATAACATATTCCGGAACATCAGCTACGCTGCTTGCAAAACGCTGGCAGACAGCCTTGCTTGTGCATGTGGATAATGATACTCTGCGTAAACTTCAGGCAAATCCTAAAGCAATGGAGGCTTTAAGGAGCATTGAGGGCTTTAGAAATCTGAACGAAAATATAGAGATTATAATAAACAGATCTGAAAAAATCAAAAAAGCAAAAGAAAAGGACAGCAAACCTACTGACAATGAGAAAAAGGAACTTACAAAAGAGGAACAGGAAATGAAATCCCTGCGTAAGGAAATACAGGAAAACCTGCTTAAACTTGCTGCACGTATTCCGGCTTTTATGTATCTGACGGATTACAGGGAACAATGCATTAAGGATGTGATAACGCAGATAGAGCCGGATTTATTTAAAAAAGTGACGGGTCTTGATGTAAGTGATTTTGACGTTTTATGTTCCATAGGTCTGTTTGACCCGGAAAAAATGAATCAGGGCATTTTTGGCTTCAGAAGGTATGAAAATTCGTCGCTTAATTACACAGGCATTAACAAGCATGAAAACGAAAATGTCGGTGGCTGGGACACTGTGCTTACAAGAAAGGAATATGATGAACTGTATGCAGGTCAGCAGGCTTCCATGATGGGAATTGGAATAATTCCTATTCAATCTGATGGAAAATTAACAGATAAGAATATAAAAAAAGTTGCTGACGCTGTTCCCTCACATGAAAAAGCCAGCAATTCTTCAGAACGTTTTCCAGAAATAGGAGACGCTGTAATACATAATAAATTTGGCAGCGGAACAATAATACGCATTAGAAACAGAAAAACAAAAATTGATGTGCAGTTTTCAGATGGGATAAAAACCTTTGTTTATCCCTATGCGTTTGAAAAAGGATTCCTGTATTTTAAAGAATAATAGAGATACTGCGTTTTGTCGTACTGAATCTGTTTTAAGTATTTCATAAATTCCAGCACAGAAAAAAATCGTGCATAGTAGTTTTATGCACGACTTTTTCAATATATTGCTACCTTTAATGCTGTCCTTGTTAATTATATTCATATAACTGCATAAGTTCTTATAAAATTTCCTATTTTATTCACTTAACTGAATAAAATGCTTGAAATATGCCTAAAGTTAACACTGTCAAGGGAGCTTCGCCCACTGAAGGCAATAAGGGACAATTATCCGAAATATCTGCTGACAAGGGATTACGGCAATGCCGGTTATGGCGGTATAATACAGAAAAACGTTCTGCAATGGCTGATGGAAAATATATTTTAAACCGCAGATTCAGCCTTGTTTTTTTGTGCAGTAAACTGAAATAAGTCTGTAAAAAATCTGTTCTTGTTTCAATTTACCGCATTATCCTGAAATAAGATGTTAAAAATTTGTTTCTTATCTTAACTTAATCTTTTAACATAAAATAAAACAGCCGTAATATTATGTTTTTTGGACGGTTCAGAATGCAGTATTGCGCCGTGAATAGTAAATGCCGGGCAGGTATAAAATATAAATCAGGGACCGGATAATGTTATAATTATTCTACGGATTTAAGAAAATCAAGGAGAGAAACTATGGAAAAAAAGAAATATGTATGTCAGCCGTGCAACTGGGTTTATGATCCCGAAACAGGTGATCCTGAACATGGAATAGAACCTGGAACAGCGTTTGAGGATCTTCCGGAAGACTGGACATGCCCGGTCTGCGGCGCGCCGAAATCTGAATTTGTTCCGGAAAACTGATTCAGGCATCTGTAAGACAGCAGAAAATCCCGGTTTCATCACCGGGATTTTTCATTTTCAGCCACATTGTCAAAGACAGCCATAATTGTGTGAAAGCCTGACCTTTCTTAATTAATATAATATAACAAGGAGATTTTTATGTCTGTTGAATTCGTACATCTGCACAATCATTCCGACTATTCACTGCTTGACGGTATGCTGCGTCTTACTGACCTTGCAGGAAAGCATCCTTCGGATTTTCTAAGCAATCTTGGCAAACAGAAAATTCCGGCGGTTGCCATAACGGATCATGGTAATATGTACGGAGCCATGACATTCTATTTCAATGCGCAGCAGGTTGGGGTTAAGCCCATAATAGGCTGTGAGGTTTACCAGACACTCGGCGCCCGCGGTGACAAAAGCGGCTCACAGAAGGAAACCGGACATCTGACAATTCTTGCGAAGGATAATGAAGGATACAGGAACCTGATGAAAATAGTGTCAGAGGCTTTTATAAGCGGCTTTCACTATCACCCGCGTGTTGATTATGAACTCCTTAACCAGCATAAAAACGGTCTTATAATACTTTCCGGCTGCATAGCGGGCCATGTCGCCAGAAACTGCGCTGCCGGAAAATTGGATGAAGCTGCCAAAGTGGCCGCCACACTGCGCGACATCGTTGGCAAAGAGAATTTCTACATAGAACTTATGGACCACGGCATAGCCGAGGAAACTGCGGCCCAGCCGGGACTTATTGAAATAGCGAAGCGTCTTGGACAGCCGGTTGTAGCTACAAATGACTGTCACTACGAAAAAAAAGAGGACTGGGAGATTCACGATGCGCGTATGTGTCTTGCCATGAACAAGGTTTTAAGTGATCCGAACCGTCTGCGGCATACACAGCATGAACTTTATTTTAAGTCTCCGGAGGAAATGGCCAGACTGTTTGCTCATGTGCCTGAAGCAATAAAAAATACAATGGTTATTGCCGAAAAATGTAATGTTCATGTGGAGACAGGAAAACTTCATCTGCCTAAATTTGATATTCCTGAAAAGTATCATGATAAAGCCAGATATGGCAATGAAGGTGATTTTTTCTATATGAAGGACCTGTGCGAGGAGGGCCTTCGCACTAAAGTTCCTAATGCAGGGAAGGAATACAAGGACCGTCTTGATTTTGAAATGAATGTAATAAGGTCTATGGGGTTCCCAAGCTACTTTCTCATAGTGCGTGATTTCATAACCTATGCGCGCACGCATGGCATTCCTGTAGGGCCGGGGCGCGGCTCTGCTGCCGGTTCGCTTGTGGCCTACACGCTGGATATAACCAGGCTTGACCCTCTGCCTAATGATCTGCTGTTTGAGCGTTTTCTCAATCCTGACCGCATAAGTATGCCTGATATAGATGTGGATTTTTCCGACGCAGGCAGGGATGAGGTTATACAGTACGCCAGAAAAAAGTATGGAGATACGCGGGTAGCCAATATTATCACATATGGCACTGTTGGCGCGAAGAGTGCCGTGAAGGATGTTTCCCGTGTTATGGAAATTCCAATACCTGAGGTTAATGCCATAACAAAGCTCATTCCGGACAAGGCAACACTCGGAGAAGCCCTTAAAGGCGGCAAGGACAGCCAGCCTGTGCCGGAGCTGCTTGAGAAGATGCGCGATCCTAAAATAAAAAAAATGTTCGATATGGCGCTTAAAATGGAAGGACTTGTGCGTCAGACCGGCATTCATGCTTCCGGTGTTATTGTTTCGCCGGAGGAAATTACAAATTACGCCCCACTGGCGAATCAGAATAACAAACATGCCATAACCACTCAGTATGACGGTCCCACCATGGGAGATACCGATAAGATGGGAATGCTGAAGGTCGACTTCCTCGGCCTTCGCACGCTTTCGGTAATTTACGATGCAGTTGATTTTATTCATTCCGCAGGGAATAAGGATTTCGATATTTACAGAATACCGATAGACGACAAAAAAACTTTTGATCTGTTATGCGAAGGAAAAACAATAGGCGTGTTCCAGCTTGAAAGTGAAGGCATGAGAAACCTTGTAAAGGCTCTTCAGCCTTCGCAGTTCAGCGACATCTCGGCACTTGTTGCTCTTTACCGTCCCGGCCCTATGGAAGCAGGAATGCTTGAAACCTTTGTGGAGCGCAAGCACGGGCGCGAGAAGGTAACTTATGACCACCCGCTGCTGGAGCCTGTGCTGAAGGATACCTATGGCACAATGCTTTATCAGGAACAGATTATGAACATAGCCAAGCGCATGGGCGGATTTACCGCCGGCGAGGCGGATACTCTGCGCAAGGCCATGGGTAAAAAAAAGATAGAAATCATGGACAAGCTCAAGACGAAATTCGTAAAGCAGTCCAAGGATATAAACAATGTTCCTGAAAAACTTTCCTCCGGCATTTATGATCTTATGGCAAAATTTGCCGGATACGGTTTTAACAAATCACATTCTGCGGCTTATGCCCTTGTCACTTATCAGGTGGCATATCTGAAAGCAAATTATCCGGTTGAGTTCATGGCGGCTGCAATGACGAACGAAATCGGAGAAAGCCCCATGGGTTCAGACAGCAAGGAGAACAAGCTTGTCACTTATATCCTTGAGACAAGGGATATGGGTATAGATGTTTCAGGCCCGGATGTGAATCATTCCGGAGTTAAATTTACCATAGAACGTGAAAATGGAAAGAGCGGCGTCCGTATGGCTCTTACGGCTGTCAGGAATGTAGGCGAAGGCATAGTTGAGGATATCGTAAGGGAGCGTGAAAAGAACGGTCCGTTCAGATCATTTGAGGAATTTACAATGCGTGTGGAATCAAAGCAGCTGAACAAACGCTGCCTTGAAGGGCTTTCGAAGGCCGGAGCATTTGACTGCCTGTATCCCGCGGCTACGAAAGCCGAAAGCCGTGGCAAAGCCGTGCGTGCTATGACTGATTACTGCGAGGGTTCTTCTAAGAAAGGCTTTGATCCCAATCAGGCCATGCTTTTCAGCCCGGAGGAAACGCAGGATGATATTCCGGCCTATACTGAAATACAGATGCTGAAAGATGAATATGAATTCCTTGGAATGTATTTTTCCGGACACCCGCTTAACAGCTACCGCCGTCATATGTCAATGCTTACAGATGTGAGTGTGGATTCTGTAGTGCAGGGACAGCATAAGGAAAAAAGTTTTGTGCGCGTAGCCGGTATGATTTCACAGCTTAAGATTCTAAAGACAAAGAAGACCGGTGATTCCATGGCAA
The DNA here is from genome assembly GCA_902783485.1 of uncultured Elusimicrobium sp. Lineage (GTDB taxonomy): Bacteria > Elusimicrobiota > Elusimicrobia > Elusimicrobiales > UBA9959 > CACZRG01. The sequence goes on along the minus strand of CACZRG010000123.1, from coordinate 3,354 downwards.
AATTTGTGCTTGAAGATCTTACCGGTTCCATAGGGGTATGTGTTTTTCCAAAAAAATATCAGATGTTCGGAAATGCACTTGCAAATAACAGACTTGTAGTAATAACAGGCAGGGTGCAGCTTTCTGATTTTGGTGACAAGGAGCATTATGAACTTCAGGCAGAGGAAGTGTATGAACTTTTCGAAGCACTTAACCGCTGGGGAAAGAGCGTGGTTGTCAGTCTTTCCCCTGCCGTACTTGCAGACCGTGAAAAGATGACTGCGCTTAAAAAGCTGTTTGACAGCGGCACAGGGCTGTGCCCGGTATGCTTCTCGGCTGGTTCTGGTACTGACAGATTCTTTATTGAGACTGATTACAGGGTTTCTGTTTCTGACAGTCTGCTTAAAGAGGCTGCCTCAATAGCTGGAAATAATGCCTGGAAGGTTGATGCCTCCTCCTGAATATCTACAGATAATATATCTGTTATTTAACTGTAATCTATGATAAAATATTTATGGATAAGTTTATGAAAAAACTTCTTTTTGTTTTCAGCCTTTTCTTTTTCCAGCTGCCGCTTTATGCCGGAAGCGATGAGTCATTTGTAATTGCAGATATAAACCAGATTGATATACCGTCTGCTTCAACACTTGATAAGTACGCATTCCGCTTTGGCAGCCGTCTCTATTCAGGTGGAGGAACGCAGGTACGCATGGGGTTCGGCATTCATGACCGCCTCAGCCTCGGAACATCTTTTCTTATTGATGGACTGATAGGCAATGATACGCATGTGCGTATGAGAGTGCCTGAAATAGATGTAAAATTCCGTTTCTGGGACGGTGGACGTTATATACCGGCCCTTGCTATCGGATATGATGGACAGGGATATTTCTACGACAGCGACAGAAAGGAGTATCAGGAAGATGAAAAAGGACTTTACCTTGCAGGAACTTCGGAACTGCTGCCCGCTTTATTTATTAACGCCGGTATCAATATGTTTGATTTCGACACAAACAAGGTATACGGATTCATAGGACTTAACTGGACTGTTGAGGAGGTTGTTACGATTATGGGTGAATACGATAATCTTTTTCACCACACAACCAGTCAGGACAGGCTTAATGCCGGTCTGCGCTTTCATGTAACGCCTGAATTTTCTCTGGATATAGCTGTAAGGGATATAAATTCATCAGGCAGGTATAAAAACGGGGTTAAAAGACATCCGGAAAGAATAGTCCAGCTTCATTACGATGCCAGATTCTGAGTTAAAGCGGAGAAAATCATGTCAGAAAAAACACAGAAGGTTACTTTTCAGAGAAAAACGATATTTGTAAAAAAAGGCCTGCAGCTGCGCTACATAGCGACGATACTGTTAAGCGCCCTTTTTGCTTTCGCTATAACTATTCACGAGGTTATATGGGCCGCAGAACAGATTGCTGTAAAAAATCCTGCGGTGAAGGATATTGTTAAAGAACTAAACGTGCTTGTGCCCATGTTTGCTTTCAAGGCATGTCTTTTTATAGGAATTCTGCTTATTTTTGCGATAGTGGTATCACATCAGCAGGCCGGACCGCTTTATAAATTCGAGAAAAGTTTCGGCAAATTAAAGGACGGTGATCTTACATACCGTGTCTATCTGCGCAAAGGTGACCAGCTTACCGAGATGCAGAAGGAATTTAACGATATGGTATATTCCCTGCAGAGAGTTGTAGCCGAATATGAGGATTTCCGTTCCTATGCTGAAGGCTCTTCCGATGAACGTGTACGCGCCAGGGCGGTTGAGACCGGTGAGCATGTGAAGAGCATAATGCCTGAAATGAAAGTATAGGTTATGCGGGCGGCTCTTCTTGTTTTATTTGCATTTTTCTTTTGTACAGGCAATGTTGCCGCTGACGAAGCAGGTTCACTTTCGCTGAAACAGACGGTTGAACTGGCTGTAAAAAACAGTCCTGAAGTACTTTCAGCCGAGCAGGAAGTTAAACTTGCCAGACTTCATATACGTGATGCGAGATTACAGTTCGCGCCACAGATAACTCTTTCCGGCACCGCCGCACGTTTTAATCTGGACCAGCCTGTTATAACAAGCGGGGAACTGGACGACCGTATTCTGTCTTCGGATTACTGGAACAATCAGGTATTTACCGCACGTGTTCAGGCTCTTCAGACTTTATATGCCGGCGGGCGTGACCTGAACAATCTTAAATTGGCCAAGGTGGCATATAACCGTGCCCAGACAGATTACAGCGCAGTGCGTTCAGCCAAGGCGCTTGAAGCCAAAAAAGCATATTTCAGTCTTCAGTACCGCCGGCGTTTACTTGAACTTGCAGAAAAAACTCTTGCTGAAATGCGTGGACCGCTGGAAGGAAAAAAACTTTCAGCTTTTGAGCGCATTGAGATATTGCTGCAGATTTCAGCCCTGGAGGGGAAAAAAGGCGGGATAGAGCTGCAGGAAGAAAAAGACGTATCAGCACTTTTGCGGCTTATCAGCCGCGACCCGCTTTTTTCGTTTAAACTGGATGATGATTTTTCTCCCATTCCTGTGGCTGAAACACTTTATAAATGTATTGTTACTGCCACGGAATACCGTGCTGAACTGAGAAATGAGATATATCAGGCACAGATGGATGATATAGCTGTCAATATGGCTATAGTAAGACATTATCCAACTGTTACTCTCGGTGCTTTTTATGATCTAAGCGCTGAAAATCTTTCGGATCTTTCATACCATTCAACATACGGACGGAACTGGATGGCCATGCTTTCTGTCCGTCTGCCGCTGTCTCTGGGGGCCTGGTCTCTTGTTTCCCAGCGTCGCCTGCAGCAGAGGCAGGGCGAACTTAAGCGTGTAGAGATACAGGATTCCATCCGCTCGGAGATAACATCTGCTTACAGGGAAGCGGATTTCTGGACAGGAGAATGTCAGAGGCTTGAGAAAGAACTGGAGAACGCGGAAAAACTGTATTCTGAAATTTCCGCTTCGGCTGATGGTGTTGCCTCAAGGGTACGTTCAGCCATGCTTCTGTTTGAAATGAAAACCATGTTCCTGAAAGCCGTATATAATCAGCGTGAGGCAAGAGCGAGCCTTGAATGGGCACGCGGTCTCGACTTTCATTGAAGATGAGATATTTGTTTCTGTTGCTGCTGTTTATACAGTTCTTTCCTCTGTGCGTAATTCCAGCCTGCGCCGGGACATCTGACGACAGACTGCTTCAGGAACTGTTGTGGCCAGGCATAAGCAATGCCCCTGCAGGAAAAAGGCCTGCCGTAGGTGTGGCGCTTGCAGGCGGTGGGGCAAGGGCATTCACGCATACAGGCTTTCTGCAGGCAATGCAGTACTCATCTTTCCCCGTTGATTATGTGGCCGGAACTTCAATGGGA
>CACZRG010000122.1 GCA_902783485.1 uncultured Elusimicrobium sp. | reverse complement strand
CCGCCGAAGGGATTGCCAGCGCTGCCGAAACCGCTGAAAGGATTGGTTCCTGCACGCGTAAAATCTCCAAAAGGATTGCTTCCATGTCTGCCTGTCCGTGAGTTTCCGAACAGACTCTGGAAAAAATCACTGAATCCGGAACTGCCGCCTGAACCACCGGAAAAATCAAAGCCACCGAAATTGAAGTTCCCGAAATTAAAACTTCCGCCTTTCCCGGCGTCACCGAACCCACCGAAGCCGTTGAATCCTCCGGCTGAATTTCCGCCAGCTGTGCCGAACTGATCGTAAAACTGTCTCTTTTTTGCATCAGAAAGTACGGCATATGCTTCGTTTATTTCTTTAAATTTTTCTTCGGCTTTTTTGTTCCCCTGGTTTCTGTCAGGGTGATATTTCATAGCCAGTTTTCTGTATGCTGTTTTTATCTCGGCGTCCGAAGCCGTTTTTTTTACGCCCAGAACCGCATAATAATCAATATACTGCGCCATTTTATTATGTTTCTTCTCCGTGTTTTTTTTGTAGTGTTATATGTTTACGCACCTTATTGCTGTTTCCGACGGAATTTTTCTGTATGTCTGTATGTGAATTCCCGCAGGCCGGGCGACAGCTTCCACAATGTGCGCCCGCAGAATGCCGCAAGTACCAGGAGAAGCAGTCTTTCGAATATGTATTCCGGAACATGTGGCAGCATATACTTAAGCAGGAATGAAACTGTGAAAAGCACAAGTAGTGTACCAAAAAATATATATACTTCTTTTGTCGGGATATCCTGTTCCAGTTCTTCTGTTACAGGAGCAGGAAATTTTTTCTGTCTGGTACTGTCGTTCTCCTGTGTTTCTGTCTCACCTGCGACGGATAAGTTTAAATTTGTGTTTCTGCTGTTCTTTTTTCTCATAGTATTTCCTTAATTATAATTTTACTATAATTTCATATATGACAGTTATCTTCACCATTATTTAAAAAAGGTGTTGACAAGCTTATAAGAAAAAGTGCTATAATATTTATGTAGTCGGAAGACTGCAGGTAGTAAATGATTCGCCAGTAGCTCAATGGTGGAGCATTCGGCTGTTAACCGAAGGGTTACAGGTTCGAGTCCTGTCTGGCGAGTGAATTTATCGAAACCGTAAAAAAGGAATGTCCGCGAAAGCGGACATTTTTTTTTCTGGATTACCGGGTAATATTATTCCTCATACATGGTTTGCCTGCTTTAAACAGTGTGACTTATTCCATGTTTCGGCAATACCATGATAATTTGTAAAATATATATATGAAAATAAAATCTTTTAACGTTCTTCCGAATCTTCCGGCTGAACTCAAGCCGCTTGAAGAATTCGCAACCAATATGCTTTTCACCTGGAGGTGGGAAGCCATAAAACTGTTCCTTGGCATGGACGAGGAACTCTGGAACAAGTCTCACCGCAATCCCAAATGGCTCATCGGCGCAATGCCGTATAAACGCCTTGAGGCTCTTGGCAGGGATCCACAGTTCCTTGCTGAACTCGCTGAAAGAAAAAAAGAATTTGATGAATACATGCACCCTAAGACCACATGGTTTCTCCGCAATGTGAAGCCGGAGGATAAGGATATGTGCGTTGCCTATTTCTCAATGGAATACGGCATTGGCGAGGGACTGCCTATTTATTCCGGCGGTCTTGGAATGCTCAGCGGTGATCATCTGAAATCATCATCTGATTTAGGACTTCCTGTTATAGGCGTAGGTCTGCTTTATAAGAAAGGCTATGTCAAGCAGCAGCTCAACCGCGATAACTGGCAGGTTGAAGAATATCCTGTAAATGACTGGTATAATATGCCGGTAGAGGTTGTAAACGGCGCAGACGGCAATCCTCTGCGTGTTGAGGTAAATCTTGCCGGAGAAATAGTAAAGGTTGGCGTGTGGAAGGTCCCTGTGGGCCGTACATCGCTTTTCCTGCTTGATACCGATCTTCCGGAAAACTCCAAAGGTGCCCGTGTCATAACTGAACAGCTTTACGGTGGCGACCGTGAAAACCGTATACGCCAGGAGATAGTTCTCGGTATAGGTGGTCCACGCGCACTTGAAGCCATGGGAATACATCCTTCGGTATACCATGTTAACGAAGGACACAGTGCGTTCCTGCTCTTCGAGAGAATCAGACATCTTATGCGCTCACGCGGACTTTCCCGCAAAGAGGCCAGAGAGATAGTGTGGTCCTCATCGGTATTTACGACACATACCCCGGTAATAGCCGGAAATGAGCATTTTGATTTTAAT
>CACZRG010000121.1 GCA_902783485.1 uncultured Elusimicrobium sp. | reverse complement strand
TAAATACCGTAAAATGGAAAAGAAGTCTGCTTTCAAAACAGGAAAAAGATGCCGCCTATCACATAGCTTCTCAAAAAAAACAGCAGAAGGGATTTGAGGAAATATCAGATATGCCTGACAGCCGCAAGGCCGCTGTTCTGGAATATACAGGCGACTACATAAGCTGGCTTAACCATTCCGGCAAAATAAGCAGACAGGAAGCGGACCGCAGAACCATGCCCGTTCTTTCGGCACGTGCAAAACTTGGACAGCAGAACACTTTTGAGGGCAGGCCTGAACAGCCGGTATCCATACTTGAGGCACATGACAGCTTCCGTCTGTCTGCAGGCGCGGCCTTTCATAAAAACGGCCCATCTTATGAATTCGCCATGCGTGGCGCGCTTCAGGACCTGCTGGACGATCCGGCCGGATATCTTGATGATTCCGCCCTGGAGATGCTAAACCTGCGTGGCAGATACACACCGGAAACAGGAAGGCTTTTCCTTGAACAGGGAGCTCTTGTACGTGTAACCAGCTTCAATCCGTGGACACGCTGGGAGAAACAGAAATCGTGGGAAGTTGGTATAAATTTCGAGCAGGCGCGCGAAACCGGACTGGAAACAGGAAACGCACTTATAGGCACCCCGTATGTTTCAATAGGTTATTCCGCAAGGGTACCTGCGCCCACGCAGCCTTTATTCTACCTTTTAGGCGGGCTTGAAACCGGTTTCGGTCCATCCCTCGGTGACAGTAATTACCGCATTGGCGGAGGTGGCAAAACCGGTGTTCTGGCCTCTGCCGGCAGATTCAGATTCAACGCCGAAGCCAGATATTACAGCTATTTTTCAGGTTATTCGCGTCCACTGTGGACCGGCAGCGCCGGAATATCTTTCAGAATTTCCAGAAACACCGCCATGCGCGCCGTATATGGCTGGAGAAGACATTACAAGGAAACGGGCGTTTACATAACACAGTTCGTACCCGCCCCCTGACATATCGTATGGTTAACATCAAAAGACACACCCATGAAAAAAAACATACTGCTTAATTTTCTGCTCTGCTTCTGCACGCTATTTCTTACCGGATGCACGCATCTTTTTTTCGCACCAACACGATATGCGTACTCAAACCCGGCTGATGAAGGTTATATAGACGAAGCTTTTACATTCGAATCAAAAGACGGCACAAAACTTACCGGAATGTTCTTTCCATCAAGAACTGCTGTAACAAAAGGCACTGTTGTTCATTTTCATGGAAATGGACAGAACATGACATCTCATTACCGCAGCATAGCCTGGATAGCGGCGCATGGATATAATGTAGTCACATTCGATTACCGCGGCTATGGTGCCTCCGGAGGAAGAGCGGGCAGTCTACCGGGAGCCGTACTGGATTCCGTTGCTGCACTTCAGACCGCGCTTGACCTGCCCGGAGTTAACGTTGACAAGGTAATAGTATACGGCCAGAGTCTTGGCACGGCAATGGCACTTGCCGCCGTGGCAGAAAGCGGTTTCGAGCCTGCCGCTGTTATTCTGGAAGGCAGTTTCTATTCATACAAGGGCGAGGCACGCGCGGTTCTGGCGAAACACTGGATAACATGGCCATTCCTGTGGCTGCCAACTGTTGCCATATCAGACAAGTTCGCACCGAAAGATGAAATAAAACATATAAAAGCGCCAAAACTTTTCATTCATTCCGTAAAAGATACACTTGTTCCGTATTCGCAGGGCAAAAAACTTTACAAGGCCGCTCCAGAGCCCAAACTGTTCTGGGACGTTCCCGCCGGGCATGTCGAGGCATTCACGTTCTATGGCAATTACTTCTCCCCCCGCCTGCTTGAATACCTGGACAAGGTTCTGAAAAACAAACCCGGTGCGGAAGACTCAAATGTGTATTTAATAGATGAACCCACAAGAACAATGAAACTGAAAAGCAGCCTGGAAGAAAAAGACAATAATATGCCGGGAACCGGAATGCAGAACGGGACAGCCGGAAATACCACTGTAAACAACGCAGGTGAAGCAGGCGTAAAACAGACGGGAACGGATTTTGAGGATATCCCGGATATGTCAGACAGACAAACAGAAGAAACAGGGGTATTCAGATAATATCTATCTGACAGCTGCTCATAACATCAAGCGCAGCCCTGTGCTTTTCCGGGGTAAGTCCGGCGCAGAGATTTCCAATTACCTTTATGTCAGCTGCCGGGAAAACAGCCTTGAGCAGCAGGGCGTTTGAAACCACGCATATATCAGTACATACTCCCGTAAGCACAATCTCATTTACTTCGTCAGCCCCGGCATTGTATGCGCATTTAAAGAAATTTTCCCAGCCGGAATAACCGAACACAGGCTTTTCAACCCTTTCGCCGCTGAATTCCACAAGTCCCGGTACGATTTTCCAGCCTTCCGTATCCTTGACGCAATGTGGAACAGGCAGCTTTTTGCCCTCCGGCGTGTTCAGGTAATCTTCAGAATGTGTATCCTGCGTAAAAATGAGCTTATATCCTTCAGCCTCTGCCTTTCTTAAATATTCCGCAAGCGGCTGAACTATTTTCTGCGCATCTTTATTTGCGAGTGAGCCGGTAACAAAATCATTCTGCATATCAACAGTAATAACAAATTTCATGCTTCCTCCATGTTCATTATGTAATACCCTTTTTTTATACTGTTAAACCGCTTCATGCTCAAGCCGCCATTTTATCGTACGCTCAAGATAGTCGACATAAGCGCTGTCCTTACACATTCCCTTGCCAGGTGTGTCGGAAACCTTGGCTACGGGCTGGCCGTTGGCCTCCGTAACTTTCATTACAATATTAAGCGGTTTCACGTCAGTGTCATTCGCCAGATATGTGCCTATACCGAAAGCTATTTTCGCGCGGCCCCTGAAATGCCTGAAAATATCAGTTGCACGCCGGAAATCAAGCGAATCACTGAACAGCAGTGTTTTTGTCTGCGGGTCAATGCCGAGCGATTCATAATGCCTTATAATTTTTTCGCCCCATTCATACGGGTCGCCGGAATCATGCCGCACTCCGCTGAACAGTGTGGCATATGTAAGCCTGAAATCACGCAGGAAACAGTCCGTAGTTATTGTATCTGTAAGCGCTATGCCGTTAAGGATACCGTACTCCTTAACCCACGCGTCAAGCGCAAATTTATTGCTGTACGCAGGATTGTACTCATGATGTCCCTGCCCCACGGTCATAATGAATTCATGTGCCATGGTTCCTACAGCCTTAATGCCATATTTTTTAGCAAGAAAACAGTTTGAAGTGCCGGCAAAACCTTTAAGTTTTCTTTCAACGAGTGTTTTAACAAGATAATCCTGTGCCTCGTCTGAAAGCCTGCGGCGCATTCCGAACTCCGACCACACTCCCGTTTCATATTCATTCTTTTCAAGAAGGGATATTTTTTCCTCGAGCCTTCTCTTAAATGAGGCGTACAGCACATCATAATCATAGGCCATTCTGAAATAAACCTCATTCACAATGGCAAGCACAGGAATTTCATAATAAGAAACACAGACCTGCGAACCTGCTGCCTCTATTGAAAGGCCGCACGGGCCTTCCGCCTTTACCGTTATCTCCTCAGCACGTGGGTGCCAGAAACGCAGAAAACCGCAGTAATCGCTGTGTATCCAGGGCTGTTTTTTATGAAGCCATTCAAGTTCTTCTTCGGTAAAACGCAACGAACAGTAATGTTCTATCTGCGCGCGTATCTCGTCAACCATTTCAGGTGTGAATTTCACATCAGTATTGCGGCACTTGAAGGACCATTTTGTTTTGTCTTTGTTAAACTGGTGGAAATATACCTGTCCCATGGAAAACTTGTAAAGATCAGTGGAAAGCAGACTGCTGATAACCGGTTTAAGAATCATAACAACCCTCCTGTAAATCTATTTTAACATTTACAAGGTTATCATTTCCGGCTGCCCCGTCATAAATGCGGTTGCCAATTACGGGCTTAATGGCCCTGATAATCGCGCGTATTAGCGGACGTGGAGTATAATATTCGCCTCCGTTGCGGCCCGAATTGCCCATATTCTGAATTTTGTCTTCGTACAGGGCAGAAAGCTCATGCCTTTCCTCCTCTGTCTGAAAACGCATTTCATTGATAATGTCAATAAGGCGGCGCAGTATATATCCGCTCTGTATACGGTTATTGAGTTCTGTAAAAATCTCCCCGATTTTGTATTCGGGCGTAGCCGCATTGTCCGCACGTTTTCTGAACCCGCGCAGATATGGAAAAAGTTCATTGTTTACGAAATTACGCAGGTCATCCCCGGTAAGGGCTTTGTTCATGTCCAGACTGCCGTCTTTTGTATGTGGATATGCCCAGGCACTCCATGTGTACCTGGGGTCAACAACGGGAACATACTCTTTTCCGTTCAGTTGTGCTTCCAGCGATTTGTTTTTTTCCAGATCCTACAGGTATTTCAGGAACAAAAGCCATGAAGTCTGCTCCACATAGTCAATTTCCGAGGAAACTCCGGCATCTTTCCAGATTTCATTACCAATTCTCTTAAAATTCTGTTCAAACATAATTTACCCTTATCCCCCATATTTTAACAATTGCGAATTAACTTTGAAATATTCATTTCCACGTGGTCAGTAAAACTGTTGCTTTAATCATTCATGAATTCCTTTCATCAGTTTTACAAGATCCCACGCATTCTCAAGGCACTCGGTATAGATTATCTCCCTAAGGTACTGTATTGACCTTATATAATGTGCCAGTTTTTCTTCATCCCCAATGGCATCTTTCAGAGTGCTGCGGACAATGTTACCCAACATGGAGGATATTGCTTTAGCTTTTTTGGCAAACCGTAATGGGTTCTCTACCAGATCCTTATAGATATCAGGATCAGCAGCCTTGAGCTTTTCCAGTTCTTTCTGGAACATTTCCTTTGTCGGATATTCTTTCGGCAATTTACTCATATCCGGTGCCCAGTTTTTTCTGGCTCCACGTTTGATAAAAATTTCTTCCTTGTTAAGATTCATAGTTATATCCCTCCCATTTGGTATCACATTTACAGACCGTTTATTATACAAAAAAAAATCAGAAATTGCAAGTTTTTTTATTATCAAAGAATATCCCGACGTATTTTACCTGCAAATCAGGATAAAAACACACTTTATATTGATACTGATCTGGCTAAAAACAGACCTTTAATTAATTTTAACCTGCTGATAACCTGCAGCATTAATCCGCGCGCAATCCGCGGTACACTTGCATTGTTTTTTCTTCTTGTGCTATAATATTTATGTAGTTAACGCAGTATAAGGCAGTATATTATGGGCGTATAGCTCAGCTGGGAGAGCGTCTGCATGGCATGCAGAAGGTCAGGGGTTCGATCCCCCTTACGTCCACCAGATTTATAAATTAAACTTAACCGCGGCGTAAACCGCGGTTTTTTTATGTCTGCCTTTATACGGCCTTATGAAGCGGGGATTGTTATTACGGCTTTTACAGCGGACGACAGCCGGCAGATTTCTGCATATTTCAGCAGACTTCGGCGGAGATAATATCCTGTACGGTTTCCCGGCGGCGCAACAGTTTTAATTCACCGTTTTCAATCATAACCTCTGCTGCACGGGGCCTTGAATTATAATTGGAACTCATTGAAATACCGTACGCCCCGGCGGAAAGCAGCACGGCAAGTTCTCCCTGTTCAACCGGCGGCAGCATAACATTCCTGGCAAGGAAATCTGCGCTTTCACATACCGGCCCTGCTATATCACAGAGCATATTTTCAGTTTTCCCGACGTAATTTTCACCGGTGGCTTTTCCCGGAATATACACAGGGTGTTCCGCGCCATAAAGCGATGGACGCAGGAAATCATTCATTCCACCGTCTGTTATTATGTAATTCCTGCTTCCGCTGCGTTTGCGGTACAGAACGCGCGATATGAGTATTCCGCACGGTGCTGCTATGGAGCGGCCTGGTTCAAGTATAAGTTTTTTTCCGCGCCGCAGAAACGGCTCTGCGGCTTCGCGCAGTTCAGACGGGGATTTCATTTCAAAACCTTCCGCAGCACCCCAGCCGCCGCCCATATCGGTATATTCGGGATTAATGCCCAGTGAGGAAAGCCTGTCGATAAATTCAGCCACGCGGATTTCAGCTGTTTTATACGGCCCGCCGGAGGATATCTGCGAACCTATATGCGAATGTACGCCAGCAGGAACAAAGTTTCCAGAGGCGGCGGCATACCTGTACATTTCAAAAGCCTCGTCAAAGGAAACCCCGAATTTGCTGCCGGATTTACCGGTGCTTATATAGGCATGTGTATGCGGATCCACATCGGGGTTAAGCCTTATGGAAAAGCGTACTTTTTTTCCCATACTGCGCGCCACGTTCTCAATTAGTCTTAATTCCTCAAATGATTCAGCATTTATGAAAAGGATATTCTCACGCAGGGCATACCTGATCTCATCTTCTGTCTTTCCCACTCCGGAGAATATTATCTTTTCAGCCGGAAATCCGGCACGCAGGGCACGGAACAGTTCACCGCCGCTTACCACATCGGCGCCAAAGCCTTTTGCCGCAATAACAGCGCACAGGCCACGGGTTGAGTTTGCCTTCATGGCATAACAGAACAGCGTATCTGTTCCTGCAAAGGCTTTTATATAACTATCGGCCTGTTTCTCAAGCAGTTCCCTTGAGTAAAGGAACAGCGGCGTTCCGAACCGTTCTGCCGCCTGTTTAATGATTCCGTCTGGAAAAAAACGCAAAAGACTGCTTTTCTGATATGACATATATTGATGTTCCCGCCGCGACGTGTTCAGCTGCCTACATATCTGAAACTATTGAGAATGAACCGTGCGTTACGCCTTTTACGGCACGCAGTGAATCCGCGAACTCCTGAAGTTCCACCGGCCTTCCAAGCACGGCAATTACAAGCAGGGCTGATTTTCTGTTAATAAACACTGTCTGCTGTGATACTATCAGTCTTGAGTTGGCGACAAGAACATCTTCAAGTTCTGCAGCCGGGCTCTTTCTGCCAGCGGCATACATAATTGAAACTGTGCCCACACAGGAGGCGCCACGACGGAATTCTTTTTTTACTATGGCACGGCGTATGAAATCTGCCATGGCCTGTGAACGGCTGGGATAGCCGCGTTCTGCGACTATTCCGTCAAGTTTTTCAAGCAATCCATCTTCAAGGCACAATGTAAACCGGTCCATATAATAATTAAACAAAATATAGGGCAATTTGTATAATTTACTTATGAACATACTCGATTTTTTCGGGCAGCCGGACTGCAATTTCATTATTTACGCTTCCGCTGCTGTATTTTTAATCTTTCTGTTAACAGCACGGATAAAAAACATGGCGGCAGGAGCTTCATGCCATGCAAGAATGAACAAGGCAAACTTCTTTTTTCTCCTTGTTTATATGGCTGCCGTTGCAGCATACTGCATTTTCAGGCGCGTTTTCAGTATTCAGATTCTGGCAGCATTCATTGGCGGCATTTTTCTATTCGTAACACTACAGCAGATTTATCTTATGGCGCTGATAGGTCTCGTTAAGAAAAGTGTTTCCGTAACTGTCGTGGAGGCGGCTGAAATGCCCGAAGGCATTGAGGAAAAAGAACTGAAGAAAAAATTTTCAGGCAATGCCGACGCCGTACGGCTTAACAGACTTGAGCAGATGAAATTTCTGGGGCTCGCGGAAGAGACACAGAATATATTTAAGATTACAGGCAGAGGAAAATTCTTTAATGCCCTTGGCAATATAATCCTGAAAATATGGGGGCTTGAGCGTTTATGAACTCTTATTTTTCAGCTGTTTCCCCTCTGTGCGCGATTGGAATTTCCGTGGCGTGGTTCAGCGCCGGTGTTTTCGTGCATTTAATCATCTGCCGTATTGCCGGAACGCCAAAATATATGGCGAGAGGTCTTGCCTGCGGCTTTCTGCTTATGCTTTGTCTTGCCGTAAGGCAGATATGCACACATACAGTAAATATAGTGGTGCTTTACTATGTTTTAACGCTGTGGCTGGCATACATGATGTTCTTTGTGAACCTTATGAACTCTGTAACACTGAAAATGCTGGATTTCATGGCGAAGCGTGGCGGAACACTTGCCGCTGATGATTTCAGCCAGATATTCGGCAGTGATTCGGCGATTGTATCACGGCTTGAGGCAATTAAAAGAAACAATTTTCTGCGCCTGGAAAACGGACGGCTGTATATAACAACGAAAGGCAGAACCCTGGTATCAGCCGTAAGGATAATACGCAGAATAACAGGCGTAACCGAAGCCGGATAGAACTATCACAGGTTAAGTTCCAGGGTCATATCATTTTGCAGCGGTTTTTGTTAACGTAATCATTAAATCTGCATAAGATTTAGCGCTGCTGTATTTAGAATATGCTTCATAAGCCTTAATAGCTGTGTCTGAAACTTTTTTGGCTGTGGCATAATTAAAAATTACTTTTGCCCCTTCTTTAATGGAAACCTTTATTATTTTTTCCTCAATCAAAGCACCGGTACACCAGGAAGCAAGAAATTTCATCACCTCAAACATCATTTCATCAGTTTTCTGTTTAAGACACTGATCAAATGATATTGGTTCCTGTACAGACTGGCCCTCACTGGTAATAAATCCTCTCTGGCGGTATTCTGCCCATTTTGAATGTTTGTTATAACTGTTGAAAAAAGCACGGCGTGTATAACACTCATATTCCTTAAACATATCCACACCATGATTTTCAACTATATATTCTATTCTCTTTGATTCCCTTCTGGCTTCATAATACCGGTTTGTATTAACCGGATCCTGTTTTATAAGGGAAGGAACAAGTCCTCTTTCGGAAAGCAGATAAAGTGCAGCCAGATATGTTGTTGTATTACCGCCTTTGTCAGAATAGTCAGTATGTAACTTAAATGCGGAATAATTAATATAGTTCAGCTGTGACGAACCAAGCCCGGCATACCATTTAAGTTTTCCAAGAGCGGCGTCTTTTCCCGGACCATCCATCTGTGCGTCCAGGGCAATCATAAGAGCCGTAAGCAAAGCCTCATCCTCATCTTCAGACTGTTCCACAGAATCATACAGTTTACCATCCCTGTCAAACAAAAAAGAATCATCATCCATTCCAATGTGATTTTTGTTTATAAAAGTAATGCAGCGGCTTATTTTATCAACAGCTGAAGGCTGTCTTATAGCTGCAAGAGCTATAACTGCTTCGCGTCTAAGACTATATTTTTCTTTTTCATTTACAACTATATTGTAAAGGAAAGACAATGCATATCCGCCTATTGTTCCGGCACTATATTGAAGCGGCATTGAATAGTTGGCATTGGCTATAAGGGCAATTGAGATTAGGGATTGCCGTTTTACCTGAAACGGCGACTCCTTCACCTGAGGGGTTTGTGTTCCAGGAGAAGATATATATGTCTGCTGTGTTTTTCCTTTTGTATATGTATTGATAAGAGTGGAGAAAATACCAGGAATATAGTTCTGGTTGCCTACCAGCGCGGAATCACCGGAGCCGAGCATTCCAAGCATTGTCACAGCTTTTGCCTGACTCTCACCAAAAACCTTTCCGGCAAGTACATCAAGATGAAGCTGTGCATGTTTTATAGCAACAGAAAGATTTGTTATATCATTGCTTCCTATTTTATCAGCAACAGATTTGACAGATACAAGGTGTATCTGCACCTGACTTGCCATATTCTGGTTTTTCACTGCATTCTGTGATATTGTCTTTGCATCAAAGTTGCTGTTAATAATTTTCTGCTTATCCAGCTGAGCCTTATATTGCGGGTTATATGGCTGTGCGCATAGAATACCAGGCATGACACACATTAATAGCGGGAGAATAAATAATATAAATTTCATAAAAAAACACTCCTGATTGCGCCTCAATCATATAAAACAACATAATGAAGCCACAATATCTTAATTATTAGGATAACAGACCATCTTTCTGGTTTCAATAGGAAAGGAATTTTTCTTGAGCAGAAAAAGAGCCTGCTTTTTAAGGCAGGCTCTTTTTTACATAGTGGTTTAAGATAAAACAGTATCTGTTTTATGTTTATTTTCCACTAAGGTATTCGTCTATGGCCTTTGCGGCTGTTTTTCCGGCGCCCATAGCCGAAATCACTGTAGCAGCGCCTGTGACAGCGTCTCCGCCGGCATACACGCCTTCCCTTGAGGTTTTTCCAGTACCTTCCTCCACTATAATTCCGCCACGTT
>CACZRG010000120.1 GCA_902783485.1 uncultured Elusimicrobium sp. | reverse complement strand
GTAGAACGTGACCTTGCCAAGGTTAAGACGAGGGTTCGATTCCCTTCGCCCGCTCCACAAAATACAGCCGCCGTAAGGCGGTTTTTTCATTCCTGTCTGTATCTTGATAAGGAAATAAAAAAGATGGCCTTAAGGCCATCTTTTTTATCAGGAAACCGTGCTGTAGCCGGTTATTCCTCAGGATTTTCTTCAGCAGTATATGTACCTGCTATGTCCTGTTTAAGCTGTCTCAGCTTTACACGTATTTCTTCTTTATTCATCTTGTCGAAATCTCCTATTATGTTTTCAAGATATTCGACGGTATATTCGTGGCTGGCGGCGTTATCCTGCAGTTCTTCTTCAAGCGCAGCTATTCTTTTTTCCGTTTCTCTGGTTCTCTCTCTGTTTTCATCTATTGCTTTTTTTAAATGTCTGAAAGCCTCGCTTTCTTCAACCGGGGTGGGTATTTCATTAACCGTTTTGCTTATTGATGAGAGTTCCTCTTTCATTTTTGTAAAAGAACTGTTTTCCTCAGCAGACTGTGCGGTCAGACTGTCTGTATCTTTGCGCAGTGCTTTAAGTTCTTCCTGGATTTTAAGGACTTTTTCATCAGACTGAATGCTTTCCTTTATTTTTTCCTGTATTTCCTGAAGTGAGTTTTCAAGACTGGTGTTCTTTTCCCTCAGTGAGGTTATTTCACCAAGAAGATGTTTAATTGTTTCTGAATCTGCCGTTTTTTCCTGATCGTCTGCTTTTTCAGGCATGGACGATATTTTTTCGGAAAGTTTTTTTATCTGCTCCTTAATATCCACTATTTCATTTGATGATGAGGCATTATCTTTTTCATGCAGGCTGTCTATATTGTTCAGATGCCCCTGTATTTCCTCAAGTGTGCTGTTTACTGCTTCGGCAAAATCACTTTTTTCTACAGGTGACGGGACAGGCATATTATTGAGACGTCTTTCCAGATCTGTAAGGCGGTCAACCATTTCACGGAAACCTTTCTGGGCGGCATTTATGTTCTTTTCCGTCATTGCAACACGGTTTTTGATATTTTCGTATTCAGCGGAGGCTGTATTGATAACTGCTGCTTTTTCAGTCTGTCCATCTTCATCCGGATAGTCTTCTTCCTGTCCGGATGAAATATCCTCCCCGTATGTTTCATCTTTTACTTCGGCTTTTTCTTCTGTTACATTTCCGGTAAACGCATAACTGCTGCCGGTTTCATCTTCTTCATAATCTTCATCGGAACTACCGGTTTCGTCGTATCCGTCGCTTTCCTGGTCCTCTTCTGCGGGAAGCTCCGGTTCCTGTTCCGGCTCTTCCCCGTTTTCTTTTTTTGTGGAGAAACCTCCGGAAAGCCGTCCCTGCTGCTCCATATCACATACATGTTTGAACAGCATGAGGAACCTGAAGAACAGCACAAGACTGACTATAAACAAGACAAGGTGTACGAAAAACATAGGGTCCATCCAAAGTTTAAAAAAGTCCATGGTTTATTCCTTAAATATAATTATACATTAAAACGACATTAAACGGGGTTTGGTACATCGGCAAAAAAAGTTTCAACGCCGAATTTCCCTCTTATTACCTCTGACAGTGCCTGTACCCCCGGCTTTTCCGTATTATAATGGCCTGCGGCTATGAAATTGGAGCCTGTTTCCCTTGCCAGTTCCTGGCTTTGTTCCGAAGGCTCGCCGGTGATATAAAGATCCAGACCTTTTTCTATTGCCTCGCTGAATGAGCCGGCTGCGCCGCCACTTACAATGGCTACGGTGCGTATTTCATTTCTGCCAAATCTGAAGCAGAAAGGCTGTGAGTCAAGCCGTTGTTTCAGGAGAAAGATAATATCATCAATATTTACAGGTGAGGTGAATGTTCCGCTGAATCCGGCGTAATTTCCTTTGAAACGTCCGAATGGACTGCTTATTTCCGCTCCTATCATTTTCATAAGCTGTGCATTGTTGCCACATTCCGGGTGCATATCCAGAGGCAGGTGCCATGCGCACAGATTCATGTCTGCGGAGAACATGAACTCAAGTTTTTTCTTGAGAGTACCTGTGAACGGGGCCTCGTGTCCCCATAAAAGGCCGTGATGTGTTATAAGCATATCAGCTCCGCCTTCCGCGGCTTTTTTCATACATTCCAGTGAAGCAGACACACCGAAGGCTATTTTCTTTATGTTTTTTTTGCCTTCTATCTGAAGTCCGTTTCTTGAAATATCGCTTATTTCCCTTGAATTAAGGTATTCATCTGTAAAATTTATTATTTCATCTCTTGAAATCATTTGTGCTGTCCAATAACTGTTTTACCGCTGGCGTATGTCTGCAGATGGTCCGTTTCAGTCGCTTTCATTGGGACGCACTGCGTAAATGCTTCTGCCGGCTGTTCTTGAACTCAGGGTATCAGCAATGGAAAAACGCTGGCTGTCCTGTGGAACCATCATAAGCGCCACATATCCCCATTTGCGCGGAGTACCTCTAAGTACTGTGCCTGGAATAGTTACTGTAACGGCACCTCCCTGAACGCGTGCCCGGTATTTGCCTAACTGTTTCGGCCCCATGCTTGTGGATCTGTAGAGATATACTGCGTTCGGAGATATCTCAAGTGCGTATTCCCAGCTGTCCTCCGCAGATAGTTTCATTGGTCTGCCCGGAAGCATATCAGAAGCTCCTGCGTTTACCCTGTGATTGACATCTATGTAAAGATCTATGGCTATATGAGAAAAACCAGACAGGTAACTGCCTGAATTGTTTATTGCCCCCGGGGTGAAGCGGAATATATAGTTGTTGTTTTTTACTTCGACATTGAAAGAGTTTAATTTCCACAGCTTGTAAGGATCCACAGTCTCAGGAAGACCAGCTGGCATCTGTTCGAATATTGGTTTCTTCTGGTCGTTTTTTATTTCAAAACCGGTATTTTTCATGGCTATGCGCATATATGCGGTATTTCTTCCGGTGCCAGCATCCGAGAGTGAGGAAAGTGACCAGGACGGCGGATTTTTGCCCATAATCGAGAATACACCCGTGAGTGCTCCACGCATTGCGAGTTCCGAATCAT
>CACZRG010000119.1 GCA_902783485.1 uncultured Elusimicrobium sp. | reverse complement strand
TTATATCAGACTTTTTGATTTTCTGCAATAGATGTTAACTATTTAAGCAGAAATCTTACCACACTGTTTAAAAATTTATTCTTTCCTTTTCTATCACCAGCGGACGGCGCAGGGTCTGCGTATAAATTGCGCCTATGTATTCGCCCAGCACGCCCAGGAAAATAAGCTGTATGGAGGCAAACAGGAAAAGCCCTATAACGGCTGGGGCAATACCGACGGTAAAACTGTCCCAGTGCAGCAACTTGTGTATAAAATAGGCCACGGCGGCAAGGAAACTAAGCCCAGCACATATAAAGCCACCAAAAACAGCCAGTCTCAAAGGCACTTTTGAATGATTGATTATTCCCAGTATGCCTATATCGTACATCATATAGAAATTCACTTTTGATATGCCACGTCTGCGTGCCGGCTGATAATATTCTATTTTTGCCGATTCATACCCCAGGTCGGCCACTTCGCCGCGAAGAAAAGGATATGGCTCGTTAAGTCTGCGCAGCTGTTCTATAACACATTTGTCATACAGGCCGAATCCGGTATTATTTTTTGTTATTTCAACATCTGAAAGTTTTGCGATGAGGGAATAGTACATTTTTCTTATGAAAAACATAACCGGATTCTCTCCGCTGCTGTTCTTCACACCAAGGACAACCTTATACCCTTCCTCCCATTTTTTTATGAATTTGCCTAACATTTCCACGGGATCCTGAAAATCCGCGGCAAAATTCATCACTGCGTCCCCCCTTCCCTGCAGAAGACCATAATAAGGCGAGCGTATATGCCCGAAATTGCGTACATTTATAATAACCTTTATGCGTTTGTCGGCTCCGGCCATTTTGCGCAGTATCTGCTGCGTGCGGTCAGTGGAAGCATTATCAATAAAAATATGCTCGAAATCATACTGTGGAAATTCGTCAAAAAGTTTTCTCACTTCAGCCGCTATTCCCTCTACATTCTCTTCTTCATTATAACAGGGTGTGACAATGCTTATAAGTTTTTTCATAATTGTTTAGTCTTACGGTTATCTTTTCCCTGAAAGGAATCTGGCAAGTGAATCGCGCCAGTCAGGAATTTTTATTCCCAGTTCACGGCATAAAGCAGCATTGCTCATGGCAGAATATCCGGGGCGTTTCGCGGCAGTATTGAAATCAGCCATTTTTGCCGGTATTATTTCCTTTTTTATTCCTGCAAGGCGCAAAATTTCCTTTGCCCATTCATAGCGTGAGCAGACTCCGCTGTTGGGCAGATGCCAGAGTCCGGAAAGACCGCGCTGCATGGCAGCCATTACGGCGTCCACAACATCCTCCGTGTATGTAGGCACGGAAATCTCATCATCGGCAATTTTAAGCGGTCCTTCTTTTTCAGCCCACTGCCTCACCTTGTAAATAAAATTCTGTTTTCCATCACCGTAAAGCCAGCTCAGGCGGAAAACAGAGGCCCCCATAGGCTCAAGAGCGTATTTCTCTCCGGCCAGTTTGGATTCGCCGTAAACATTAAGCGGGTTAGTTTTGTCCTGCTCGGTATAGGGAGCTTTCTTCGTCCCGTCAAAAACATAATCCGTGCTGAAATGTACAAGGGTTGTCTCGAATTTTTTAGCCTCCATGGCGATGCTGCGCAAAGCATAGGCATTCACATCCATGGCAGTTTTCCTGTCCTTCTCTGCAAAATCAACCTGATTATACGCCGAGCAGTTTATTATCAGTCCAGGCCTGTATATGGAAAGCACCTCCGCAACATGCATTGGATTTGTAACGTCAAGCTCGTCAGAGTCAGCGCCAAGATATTCCCAGCCCTCTTTTTCAAAACGTTTTGCGAAAGCCCTGCCCAGCTGTCCTTTGGAACCGAAAATAAACGCACGCATAAATTCTCCCAAAAAAAAGACCCCGTTTCATTCCCGGAATACGGGCAAAGGGGTCTGACTTAAAAATCTGGTGCCCGGTATAGGGTTTGAACCTATGACCTTTCCCATGTCAAGGGAACGCGCTACCGCTGCGCCAACCGGGCCTTAATACTACACAAATATTATAGCAAAAAACATTAATACGTTTGCAAGATTTCTGTTTTCAATCTCCGCCGTCTTTTGCAGTGACAGCATTGTTTATTCCACCGTGGTTAAGCAGTTCCCACCATTTCATATACTTTACAAAAGGATAGAATGCCGAGAAAGCACACCAGATAAATCCCTGTGCACCATCGAGCACACCAAGCTGGAAAATATATCTGCGCAGAAAATCGAATGGAATACGTATAAAACTCAGGAAAAGGCACGGTCTTCTGCCGCTTTCAGCTTTTTTATGCGCTCCAAGGGTAGTATACTTGTTGAATTTGTCAAAATAATTATGAATGGAACTATATGAATAATGTTTCAGATGTCCCTTTTCAATACGGCGCACCGGGCCTTTTACTTCCAGTTTCTCATGAACAAGACCGCCGGTAAATTCTGCTTTTTTCCGTCTCACAAGGCGCAGGATAATATCATTCTTCAAACCACTGTGACGCATTCTTCTGCCGAGAAAATAATTAACACGCAGAATTTCATAACCTGCGGCATTATCCTGGCTGCTGTCAGCTTCCGCCTTCTGTTCCCTGACAATATTTCTTATTGATTCTTTTAATTCCTCATCGGGAATCTCGTCAGCATCAAGGCTTAAAGCCCATTCCCCGGAACACTGCGCAAGGGCATATCCTTTCTGTGCAGCGAAACCGTCAAATTTACGCGTAAGGAATCTGGCACCATAACGGCTGGCCACTTCCCTGGTCCCATCGGCAGAACCGCTGTCAACCACAATTATTTCATCACAAAGATCTTGTACCGCATTAAGACATGCGTCAAGATTTTTTTCTTCGTTGTATGTTATAACAAAAAGCGACAGCCTGGGAGCGTGTCCTGTTTTTTCCATGTACGCTGCCTGTTCCGCACCATGTTCATGTTCAGACAAAGACGGCATATTCCGCACCTAATACGCTTAATCCAGTCCGCGCACAAGTTCTATGGCTTTCTGCGTCGCGGTCTTAAGCCATTCCCCGCTTTTCTGTATTTCCGCATAAGGCCATATCCTGATTACATTCAGCAGCAGCAGATGGTATACCGCGCGCAATTTCTCACTGCCGTTTTCCATTGCCGAGAGCTTATCGAATATCATATCCCTGGCCATCTTAATACGCCGGGCCGAATCCGGGGAAACAGGTTTATTCCTGAAACTCCAGTAAAGTTCCATATCCTGCAGAACCTTGGCCGCATCTATCATCCATGAGTCACAGAAGGAATCAAGAAAATCCACGAGGCAGACACGCCCGCCGGAAGTAACAATCATATTATCAAGGGTAAGGTCGCCGTGGCAGGGCGTCCAGCTTATGCATGACCAGTCAAATTTCCTGAGAATATCAAAAGCCTCAGCAGGAACTTTCCCGCCGGTTTTCTTTTCAAGACTGATGATTTTTGTCTGAAAAATCATTGCGGAATCACTTCTTCTGCCTTTTTCTTCCCAGTGAAGCATTTTGAAAAGCAGGTCTATCATAGGCGCGACATCACTGTCTTTCATCATATGTACCATGTCAGACAATTTATGCCCACGGATATATTCCATATCAAAGTAGAAAAGGCCGTCCTCGTAACCCCAGGCAAGTACGGAAGGAGAGAAAACCCGCTGCGACGCATTATGAAAATTCTGCTTGCGGCACTGCTCCTCCAGCCTCGAATTATATTCCGGGCATGAGGAATATTTGCGCACGAAAGTTGAACGCTCAGTGCGGTACAGCTGCACCCTGCAGCCTGAATTTCCTTCCAATGATTTTACTTCGTGAATCTGCATAAATTTTCTCCGCTGTCACTGCCTTATGACCGTATGCCGCCGGAATTCAGCTTAAGCCATGCAATAAATTTTTTTATACCGTCTTCAAAAGAAGTAGAAGGCCTGTAGCCTAACAGGCGGGCTGCCTTGCTGAAATCGCAGGCGGTTCTTTCAACATCTCCGGGCTGAAAAGGCATACGACGTATAACTGCGGTACGTCCGGCATTCTGCTCAATTACCTCAATCATACGGCTGAGTTTCACAGGTTCCCCGCCGCCCAGGTTGATAATCTCGTATCCGGTTTTATCATAATCCAGCGCAGCAGCGGTACCTGTTACTATATCATCAATATAAGTATAATCGCGTACCGAGGAACCGTCGCCAAACATTTCAACAGGTTCGCCTTTCATTATACAGCGTGCAAATTTGCTTATGGCAAGATCAGGTCTCTGCCTCGGACCGTATACTGTAAAATAACGCAGGCATACAACATTCAGGCCATACAGAACATGCCATGTGTAGCACATCTGCTCGCAGGCGGCCTTTGTTGCTGCGTAAGGGGAAACAGGCCTGTCTATACGCAGGTCTTCAGAAAATAGTTCCGCCGCACAGCTGCCATATACAGAACTGGAAGAAGCGAAAACAAGTTTTTTTATTCCGTCCGTGCGCATCTGCTCAAGAATATTGGCAGTACCACCCACGTTTGTCTTTACATATGATAAAGGATTTTCAAGGGAGGGCCTTACCCCTGCGCGCGCAGCAAGATGAACCACTGCATCCGGTTTTGTTTCAGTAAAAACCTTTTTAATGAAATCAGGATCCTCTATGTCACCGCGGAAACAGGAATAAGCCGGATTGTTCAGATTGTGGCGTATATTTTCTTCTTTGATACGCACATCGTAATATGGCGAAAAATTATCAGCAACCGCTACCGTCTTTCCGGCTTCAAGCAGACGGTCCGCAAGGGAAGATCCTATAAAGCCGGCGCCGCCTGTTATCAGAACTCTTTGAAAATCAAAAGCCACTTGAACTCTCCTATGTAAAACCGGTATTAATCACCGCAAAATACTCAACTGCGGAAACACGATTCTTCCATATATATTATATTGATTATCCCCTGAAATTGTAAAGGAAACAGCGTGCATATGTTCCATGCCGCCTGATTTTACGGTCTGGCGTAAAACAGGAATTTTAAGGAAACACAAAAAAATGAGGGAACCGGCCTTTGACAATGGCTTTTATGGTGCTTATGCTGCCTTCGCTTTCGCCGTTCTCTATACTTGCGTATCATGGAAACGCTTACCACAGCCTTTTTTGCCAGTTCCTCCTGTGTCATCTTGCGGTATTCCCTGTATACCTTTACAGGATTCCTGCCATCTGCTATGTCTCTTACTGCCTGGTGCGGAAATCTTACGAGCATATATGGCTTTTTTTAATATCGTAAACCGCAAAGCATACTTCCAGATACCGGCAGACTGAAAAAGCGGCTACGGAGGCAATGGCAAGAATCCATTCAGATAAATGCAGGAAATATCCTGTCTGCCCCCTTCCTGCCCCAGTTCCCATAAGAAAGAAAAACAGAAATACAAAAAGCGGACATACTGCCGTGCATACCCGGCTTATATAATCAATTACCCGGTATTTTTTCCTGGTTCTGTCTATTATACCGTTTCCTGCCGCAGTTCCGACAAAAACCCTGTGTGCGGTAAAAAACCATGCGCTGTACGCAATTAAAACTACAATGTATGCCACAAGCTGTATGCTGAAAGAAAAACGGAATCCGGGATTAATCAACAGCACAAGGGCCATAGGCATTGCTACAAGGCATACCACTCCAGCCACAACATTGAATTTCTGCCAGAAATCCAGTTTAACAGAGCCTGCTTTTATAATCTCTCCGCAGCCTTTCTGTTCTTTATTCATATCTGTATTCCGTTCAGGATATAGTTTAACAAATAAAACAAAACCGCAGATTATATCATGTCAGGGACTGTACTGCAGCAGACAGTATCAGCCCAATTCCGGATTTGATTTATATTC
>CACZRG010000118.1 GCA_902783485.1 uncultured Elusimicrobium sp. | reverse complement strand
TTTTCTGTGCTGTTTTTTCTCCTATCCCTTCAAGAGACTGAAGCACGGATTCATCCTGCGCGGCAAGCTGTTCAACTGTTGTTATTCCCATGGTTATGAGCATTTCAGCATATTTAAGGCCAAGTCCATCTATTTTTATAAGTTCCTGTATGGCCGCCTCTTTCTCTTTTCTTCCGGCTTCTGCTCTCTGTGTTTCAGATTCTACTTTTATTTCCCAGCCTGTAAGTGCTGTCGCAAGCCGTATGTTCTGCCCTTCCCTTCCTATTGCCATTGCAAGCTGTTCGTCAGGAACGGTTACCATTGCTGTTTTATGCTCTTTGTTTAATACCCTTACCGAGTTGACAGTAGCAGGGGAAAGTGCACGGGCTATGAGTGTAAGTTCGTCGTCGATATAAGGGATGAGATCTATTTTTTCTCCAGATAGTTCATTCATTATTACGCGTATTCTGGAGCCTCTTACACCTACACATGCACCCACAGGATCCACTTTTACCGAGTTGCTGCGCACAAGTACTTTTGCACGGAAACCTGCGTCGCGTACTACGGATTTTATCTCGATGAGTTTTTCCGCGATTTCCGGAACCTCTGCTTCGAAAAGAGCCTTGAGAAATTCCGGGGATCTGCGTGAAAGCAGTATCTGAAGGCCTCTGTTTTCCTTGTCAACCTTCTGTATTATGGCACGAACTCTCTGGTTGACACTATAGTGTTCACGGCGTATCTGTTCAGAGAATGGAAGCACGGCTTCCGCTTTTCCAAGATCAACAAATATGTCGCGTGCGGCTATATGATGAACGGTGCCATTGATTATCTCACCTTCGCGCGGCTTGTATTTATCGTAAATTTTCTGTTTTTCAATATCGCGTACTTTATTGTTGATGTTCTGTTTGGCTGCCTGCGCGGCGATACGGTGGTAGTCGCGGGTATCAATGGCTATGAAAACATCTTCCCCTATTTTGGCCTCCGGATTGTATTTGACGGCTTCCTCAAGCGTAACTTCCAGCTCAGGTGTTATAACCTCTTCAACAACTTTTTTCTGAAGATATCCCTCAAGTTCTCCTGTTTCTGTATTCAGGCCGGCCATGATCTGGGCAGTTTTACCGTAATTTTTTCTCAGTGCACTTATGAGCGCCTGATTTATTGTTTCAAGAATTTCATCCTTGCTTATTCCTTTTTCTCTTTCCAGCTGGTCAAGCGCCTGCATTAAATTTATAGAGTCTTTCTGTGACATTTTTTCCGTCCTTTATTTCTTTTTGAATATATCTTCTTCAGAATAGTGAAGCCTTACTTCTGCAGTATCCGAAAGCCTGAAAATCTGATTCCCGGTAAGATAAAGAACTCCATCTTCGCATTTTACTATTTCTCCGTAAAAGATTTTTGTTCCTTCAACAGGCTGTTTCAGCTTTACCTTTACCTGCGAGCCGGCGAACCGGTTGAAATCTTTTTCTTTTTTCAGAATGCGGTCTATGCCTGGTGAGGAGACTTCAAGAAGGTAACCATCAAGTTCCGGGGCCTCCCTGTCCAGACATTCTCCAAGAATGCTGCTTACTTTTTCACAGTCATCAAAAGTTATTCCGCTATTTGCGTCTGTTCCGGAAGCACCGGCGTGATCTATGAAAATCTGTATAAGCATTTTCCTGTTCTGGCTTGAAAGTTTCAGGTCGACAAGATCATAACCGGCGTTTTCAAGAACAGGAAGGAAAAGGCTTTCAAAATCATTTCGGGTCATCAAATAGTCCTTTTATTATAAAAAAAAGCGGCCTGAACTTCAGCCACTTCTTTTTATATTATACATTATATGTTTTTTTGTTTGCAATAGTGTCAGTCAATCGTATTCACAGAACCGGCGGTAACTCCTGAAGGAATAAGATAATTACATGCAGGCCTGGGATTGCAGTCCCATAGATATCTTCCACTACCAGGGGTTGCAGGCAGTGTCATGGTTATACTCCATTTGCCTAATTGTCCACCCGCAGCTACTTTTCTCTCTAATGTCATGGACTGGCCAAATTGCGTAATTGTGAAATATGTAAGATCATTGAATGTTGCATCAAGATCTCTCGGTGTAGTTGAATAACTGCCAAACTGGAAAAAATATCTTTCCTGCGCATAGGCATATGTTGAAAGATTTGTGGTAGCTTCCGAAGAGCGGCTTTCCTCTACTGAACGTATAAATACAGGCCCCGCTATGGTGGCCAGCAGCCCAATAATAAGAACCACAACCAGAAGTTCCAATAAGGTAAAACCTTTATTTTTTTTAATAGATATCATCTTTTTATCCAAATCTGTTTGTCTGCTACAGTATTAAGTATAGCATAAGAAAGATACTGTTTAAAGTCTTTTTTGCTAAAGTTATATTAATTTTTGTTCAATTTCTATCAGGTTATACTCTAAAACCTGTTCCACAGCTGCTGGGTTGTTACTTCATGATGAAAAAGAACCTCTCCGGTTTTTATAATATTTCCAAGATCATGCGGACTTCTGTCAGCTACGGCCTGCTTGCAGGCTGCATATTTTTCAAACGCCTCTTCACCCATTATTTCTTTCATAAAAAGGCTTTGTCTGAACAGACGAAGGGCATCATGTATTGTTGACGGAAGAAGCCGGAGATGTGAGACTGATCTGTTCCTGTTTTTTCTTTCATGAAAAACAGTCATAAGTATGGAGAAAACTGAAAGGTACGGATTAGCATCAGGGGCTACGGATCTTATTTCAAGTCTCGCTGAATTTTCATCAAAAGATGGAATTCTTATCATTGCCCCGCGGTTTACGGAAGAAACAGTTATTTTATTAGGTGCTTCATACCGGGGGTCAAGCCTTCTGTACGCATTTACGCTTGAGTTGAATACGAGTGACATTTCCCGGGCTGCGTCAAGCAGTTTTTCAGCGGCTTCTGCGCCTTCCGCAGAGAGACGGAATTTTCCTTTTTCATCATAATAGGCATTGCGCCCGTTACGGAATACGGAAAGATTAAGGTGCATTCCGCTGCCGTTCACGCCGGCAACAGGTTTGGGCAGGAATGTGGCGGTAAGTCCCATATTGGCTGCTACCTGGCGGCATACCAGCTTGTAAAGCTGTACAAGATCACATGCGCGCACAGGCTCACAATGTCTGAAATTAAGCTCAAATTGTGAAGGGGCCACTTCCGGGTGGTCTTTTTCATTCTGAAAACCCATTGCGCGCTGCGCTTCGGCTGCAGTGTCTATAAATATTTTCAGAGGCTCAAGCGGAAGGGAATGGAAATATCCTCCTGCGGAGATAAGGTCAAAGCCTTTTGCCTTGTCATAGGTCTGTTCCGCATTTATGCCTTTTACTACAAATCCTTCAACTTCTGCGGCTATGTGCGGAACAATATTCTGTTCTTTCAGCTGCCTGCACAGTATTTTCAGCCTGGACCTGAAATCTGAATTATATGCGGATCTGTCCCTGTTCTGCACCGTGCCGAAGAATACAACCTTGCCGGAGCCGAAAACATCAGACGGCAGCCAGAAAATACTGCTCCAGTCCGGGATAAGCCTTAAATCAGATTCACTCTGCTCGGAAAAACCTCGTATGGAAGAACCGTCAAATGTGAGATTGCTGCCTGATTTCAGAAAGTACTGCTTGTCATAATCCAGGGACTGAAAACGACCTTCTATATCGGTAAAGCATATTGTAACAGCCTTTATTGCTTTTTCCTTTGCAAGGTATTC
>CACZRG010000117.1 GCA_902783485.1 uncultured Elusimicrobium sp. | reverse complement strand
TGAACTTGCCAATCTGCCCCGCAAATGCTATGAAGTTGCTTTCAAATACCGCATTCCTGCCATGATTCTTGCCGACGGAACAATCGGCCAGATGATGGAGCCTGTGGAATACAAGGATGAACCGATAGATGTTTCAAAACTTGAAAAACCGGAATGGGCTATTGGTATAAACAAGGAACATCGTGCAAAACGCCGCATTACTTCTTATGACCTCACTGAAGGCGGACTTGAGATAATGGTAAATGACAGAATCAAGAGATATAAGGCCATTGAAGAAAATGAGGTTATGTTTGAAGAGAAAATGACAGAAGACGCTGATATGGTTGTTGTCGCTTTCGGCACTCCTTCACGCGTCGCCACCGCTGCCATAAAAATGCTTCGCGAAAAAGGTATTAAAGCAGGCCTTTTCCGCCCGATTACCCTGTGGCCTTTCCCATATAAACAGATTCAGCAGCTGGCAAAGCGCGTGAAAAAGTTTGTAGCCGTGGAAAGCAGCATGGGCCAGATGGTGGAGGATGTGCGCCTTGCCCTGAACGGCACTGTGGAAACACATCTTTACTGCAAAGTAGGCGCAGCCGTCCTTACAGCGGAAGAAGTTGCAGCCGCTTTGGAAGAAATCTACAACGGGAGCACAAAGTATGCAGCTGTTAAATAAAAGACCTGAATCCTTAATTGACATAAAGACCCACTACTGCCCCGGCTGCGGTCACGGTATTATTCACCGTCTTGTCGCCGAGGTTGTTGACGAACTGAAAATCAGGGAAAGAATGATTTTCGTGGCCCCTGTGGGCTGCGCCGTGTTTGCGGACAAATATTTTGACTGCGATACCACACAGGGCGCACATGGCAGAGGCCCTGCCGAAGCGACAGGCATAAAGAGAACCATTCCTGAAGCAATAGTCGTATCTTATCAGGGAGATGGTGACCTGGCTTCCATAGGTATGGCTGAAATTGTACATGCGGCAATCCGTTCCGAGAACATTACCGTAATTTTCGTGAATAACACTATATACGGTATGACTGGTGGACAGATGGCTCCTACAACACTTATCGGTCAGAAAGCCACAACCTGTGTGAATGGCAGAACCGCCAAACAGGCTGGTTATCCCATACACATGAGCGAAATGCTTGCCACAATAAAGGGTGCTTCCTATGTGGCCCGCGGCGGAGTACATACACCGGCGGCAATTATGCAGACAAAGCAGTACATCAAAAAGGCTTTCCAGAATCAGATTGACGGAAAGGGTTTCAGCATAGTTGAGGTTCTCAGCATGTGCCCCACAAACTGGGGAAAAACTCCCAAGGATGCAGTTGCCTTCGTCAAAAATGAGATGGAAAAAGAGTTTGAGATGGGTGTTAAGAAGGATCACAGTGCTGCCGACGATGTTGTCGAAGCTAAATAAGGAGAACTTGAAATGTATCAGGGAATCAGAATAGCAGGATTCGGCGGACAGGGTGTAATATCTGCCGGCGTGCTCATAGCGCAGGCCGGAATCATAGAAGGAAAGGAAGTCAGCTTCTTCCCGTCATACGGTGCGGAAATGCGCGGCGGAACGGCCAACTGTTCCGTTGTTGTATCTGATGAAGAGGTGACAACTCCTATAGTGTCCCGTCCGGATACCGTAATTGTTATGAATGAGCCTTCGCTGGCCAAGTTTGAACCAATGGTCAAGCCCGGCGGTGTGCTCATTATTAATACATCACTGGTAAATTCCAAGCCAACACGTACTGATGTGCGCATTGTGAATATAGCCTGTGATGATATTGCGGCAAAGGTCATCGGCAATCCGAAGACCCTCAATATGGTTATGCTCGGCGCTTTCGCCAAAGCAACCGGCGCCATTTCTCTGGAATCCGTTAAAGCGGCTCTTCCTAAGGTTTACAAGAAACTGGCGAAGAAACCGGAAGTGCTTGCCCTCAACGAGAAGGCATTCAAAGCCGGTGAAGATGCAGTAAAATAAAACCGGATATTCCGGATAACAGGGGGAGCTCTGCGTTGCGGAGCTCTCTCTGTTATATTAAACAGGTAATTTATGAAAAAAATATCTATTCTTATCACTTTGTTATTTGTTTCGGCACAGTTCGCCGCGGCGAAAACTATTAATATTTTCCACACTTCCGATGTGCACGGCTCTTATTTCGCCAGACCTGCAAAGAATGTATACGGCGATAATCCGGACCGCATGATGGGCGGTTTTGCCACACTGAAGGCAATGCTGAAAAAAGAAAAAACTCCCTATATCATGCTGGATTCAGGTGATATGTTCCAGGGAACGCCGGAAGGAATTTTCACAAGGGGCGAAGCCAGCATCGATTACATGAATAAAATAGGCTATTCCGCCGTTGTTCCCGGTAATCACGAGTTTGATTACGGACAGCTTCTGGTAGTTGGACTTGCAAAACGCGCGAAATTCCCTTTCCTTGCAGCCAATATTTACATAGAAGGAACAGATGAGCGTCCGGACTGGGTGAAACCTTATATCATTATAAAAAAGGCGGGAAAACGTATTGCCGTTTTCGGTCTTGCTGGTAAACATACCAAGACACATTCCAATCCTAAAAATACTTTCGGACTTGACTTCCGTGACGAGGCTGCGGAAGCAAAAAAAATTGTGGAAGAGATAAAGACAAAAGAGAAGCCGGATGCGATAATCTGTATAGCCCATCTTGGTTCTGACGAACATTTCTCAAGAAGCATTATTGATGAACTTCCTGATTATGTAACTGATCACTGCCGCAGCTGCCGCCGTCTTTTCCCGGACAGGGAATTTGAGGAAT
>CACZRG010000116.1 GCA_902783485.1 uncultured Elusimicrobium sp. | reverse complement strand
CTCTTGAAACCGCTGCAGATATTGGAGCGCTTGTATGCGTACACTGTGAAAACGGTTATATATGTGATCTGCTTACAGACAGGTATGCACCGGCACTGGGTATTGATGCACTGCCTATGTCCAGGCCTGCGTTCACTGAAATAGAATCCGTTGGCCGTGTGGCGCAGATCGCAGCCGCGGCAAAAGCCCCGGTATATTTTGTACATTTGTCAGCCGGTGGCTCTGTTGCTACGGTACAGGCCGCACGTGAAACAGGCATACAGGCCATGGCTGAGACATGTCCTCATTATCTGTGTCTTTCGGATATGAAATACAGAGAGGATGAAGGCTGGCTTTATTCATGCTGCCCACCTTTCCGTGGAAAGGAAAACAATCAGCCGTTGTGGAACGGCCTGGACGGCGGAGTTATTCAGAGCATTGCCAGTGATTCCTGTTCCATAACGAGGGAAATGAAAAGCGTATGGGATAATGATATAAGAAAAATGCCTATGGGCATTCCAGGTTCCCAGACCCTTATGCCTTCTGTTTATACATTCGGTGTCAGAACAGGAAAAATAACATTGGAACGTATGGTGGAATGTTTCTGTGAAAACCCGGCCAGGATAATGGGCATTAAGAATAAGGGTTTCATAAAAAAAGGCTATGATGCCGATTTTGCGGTAATAGATCCTTTCAGGTCAGTAAAGGTTGACAGCAGAAAACTTATGCACAATGCGGATTATTCTGTATGGCAGGGCACTGATATGTATGGTTTCCCTGTGCATACCATACTTAGAGGCAGAATGCTGGTTGAGAATGGAAAATTTGCTGCAAAAAAGCCTAATGGAAAATTCATTAAGAGAACAACGCCTGAAATACTATAGCTGAAAAAACAGAACTATTTCAGTGAGCCTGCCGCCGCCAGTAAAGCGGCGGCTTTTTTATCTTCTGCAATCTGTCTGACAAGTTCTTCTTTTGAGGAGAAAATCTTCTCGCTTCTTATTCTGTGGCATAGTGAGACTGAAAGCGTCCTGCCGTAAAGATCGCCTTCAAAAGCAAGAAGATGGACTTCTGTTATAAGACGGTTACCAAGTGTTTTCAAAGTAGGTCTTCTGCCTATGGAAGCCACAGATGGATAGTTGCGCCCGTCAATTTCAGCCGAGGCGGCATATACTCCGGGGGGAAGAAGTTTGGCCGGTTCTGTTTCCAGATTGGCAGTGGGAAAACCGAGAGTTCTTCCTATGCCCGCGCCGTGTACAACTTTTCCGCTTATTTCATATTTTCTGCCTAAACATACAGAGGCTTCTTCCGGTCTGCCTGTAATCAGCAGATTCCTGACAAAACTGGATGATATTTTCTGTCCTTTATAAAGAAGAAAATCCTTCTTTAGAAAAATCATTCCATTGCGTGCACATAAGGTTTCAAGCAGGGTTGTGTTTCCTTCCCGGTTTTTTCCAAAGAAAAAATCAGCACCTGCGGCTATTCCGGCAGCTTTCCTGTCTCTTATCAGGAAATCATAAAAAAAACGCTCTGCCGGGATTTCAGATATTTCCCTGCTGAATTCTATTATCTCTACGGTGTCGCAGCCAAGACCGGACAGGAGCTTCTTTTTTTCACATGGCGTTGTGAGCAGACAGTTTTCTTTTATGCCTGAGAAAAAAAATTTCGGCGGATACAGGAAGCATACGGCATGACTTTTCATTCCATGTGCGGCAGCCTGCGTGGCAGCTGCCTTCAAAAGCATCTGATGCCCACGGTGAACACCGTCAAATGTTCCTAAAATAAGAAAATCAGACATTTCCGGAAATGTTTTCCACGCCGGCCTCATTTCCTGCTTTGGTCTCAGGCGTATGAACCGGTATAAGTCTTGCGATAATATCTTCGCGGTCAACTGCTTTTAAAGTTTCAGCTGTTATGGCCTGATTTACAGAGTAATCTCCTACAGCTTCACGTCTAAGTGATGACATATATGCACAGGATCCAGACAGGCTTCCTATATCCCGCGCAAGAGTCCTGATATATGTGCCTCCGGATACTTCCACGCGGAAAAAAAGAGTGTCAGGCATTATTATTCTGTGATTAATCCAGTGAACGTGGACTTTTCTCATTATTACAGGTGTTTCCCGGCCCTCCCTGGCTATTTTATATAGTTTTTCACCTTTGTATTTTACTGCGGAAAATGGGGGAACCTGCTGTTCTATACAGCCTTCAAGCCTGTTCAGTACCTCAGAAATTTTTTCTTCTGTCATTTCCGGGAGAGGGGAGGTTTTTACAACTTTTCCTTCTGTATCCCAGGTGTCTGTTTCTGTTCCGAATTTAACTGTTCCGCTGTACACCTTTGAACCTGTCTGCAGTTTGTCCTGCATCCTGGTAGCGCGTCCAACAAGCAGTATCAGCAGACCTGTTGCAAGCGGGTCCAGTGTTCCGCCGTGACCTATTTTTTTTATTCCCAGTTTTTTCCTGAGCAGGTATACTGCGTCATGAGATGAAATACCGCCGGGTTTGTCAAACAGAAGCAGCCCGGCGGTATTCTGCAATATGTTATCAGGCATGAGTGAGTTTTTTTGAAGCCGCTATCTTCTCAAGAACATATGCCGTGACGGATTCCTGCGCTTCAGCAAGCGAAGCCTGAAGCTTGCAGCCGGAGGCCTGTTTATGGCCGCCTCCGCCGAAATGTTTGGCTACCAGAGCCACATCAAGCAGTCCTTTTGAGCGGAATGTGACATTAACCCGTGATTCTTCCTCGCGGAACATTACAACCACCTGCACGCTGTGCGGCATGAGACCGTAATTGATTATTCCCTCGGTATGTTCCGGATTCGCTCCATAATCCATGAAATCCTTTTTTGTTATTGTTATCAGTGCCAGTTTGCCTCCGGCCCTGAATTCCAGGCTTTCCATGGCTCTGCCGAGTATTTTAAGGTGTTCCTTTGGCTTTGTGGAAAAAATAAATTCATTGATACGGTAGAATTTGAAACCGGTTGCCATAAGCCTCGAAGCAACTTCCAGTGTTCTTGCACTTGTGGCTGAGTACATGAATCTGCCGGTGTCCGTTACCATTCCCACATAGAGGTAAGTAGCTTCCTGCTTGTTTATCTCTATTTTCATGCTGTAGAACAGACGGTATACTATTTCAGCGGTAGATGATGCTGTTGATTCAACAATATTAATATTGCCGTAGAATTCGGAAGTCTTGTGATGATCTATATTGACAACAGTGCCACATTTCTTAAGAACCGGCTCAAGATTCCCTCCGCGGGAAGGGGTTGAACATTCCAGCAGGATTGCAGCATCAAATTTCCTTCTTGGCTGTTTGGAAATAATATGGCATGTGTTTGGAAGAAAATTCAGATTCTGCGGGACAGGATCCTGCGAGAAAATGGTAACTTTCTTGCCCATTCTTTTGAGTACTGACCATATAGCCAGCATTGAGCCTATAGTATCACCGTCAGGATTGAGATGGCCGGCGAGGAAAAAAGTATTTGCAGTATGTATTACGTCTGCAAGTTTTTTAAATTCGTCTTCAAGATCAATCTGCGGTATTTCCGTTTTCTTTCTCATCATTCTCTCTTTCTTCGCGGACTTTTGCCAGCAGTTCCTCTATGCGGGCTGCCTTTTCCGGAGTGTCATCGAATTCAAAATGAATTTCCGGTATGCTTTTAAGACGCAGTCTTTTGTAAAGAACTGTTCTTATCTCCCTTGCTTTTGCTGTAAGCAGTCGTGCCTTGGCTTCAGTCTGTTCCGGGGTAGCATTTATTACGGAATAGTATACTTTCAGTTCTTTCTCATCGCCGCTGAGTTTTGCGGTAGTTATTGTGAGAAGCCCCCGGTCGTTGAGGTTCGGTGTATTCCTCAACGCCAGGTTTATCTCCTGAAGAAAGAGCTGCGTGAGTCTTTCATGTCTTTTAGACATTGGCAAGTCTCCTGAGTTTTTCTTCCTTGTTGAAGGCTTCTATGATATCTCCGGTCTGGAAATCCTTGAAACCCTCCAACAGAATACCGCATTCAAGGCCTTTTTCAACTTCACGCACATCATCCTTGAAGCGCTTCAGACCTGATATTTTTGCGGTGCCGATGATGTCCTTGCCACGTATGATGTGGACGAACTGGCCCCTTGTGATCTTTCCTTCACGTGCAAGGGAACCGCAGACTTTGCCTGAACTGAGATCAAATATCTGCTGGATCTCGGCTTTTCCTGTTACGACCTCTACTATTTCAGGAGCAAGCAGACCGCTCATTGCTGCTTTTACGTCTTCTATGAGATCGTATATTATTTCATACGATCTTATTTCCACTTTGGCTGTTTTTGCTGCTTCCTCAACCTTGGAATCAGTGGTCACATGGAAACCGATAATAATCGCATTTGAGGCCTTGGCCAGCAGCACGTCGGATTCTGTTATGTTACCGACTCCGGAATGAAGAATGCTTATGGCAACTTCCTGTGTGCTGAGTTTTTCAAGGGAATCCTTTATGGCCTGCAGGGAGCCGAACACGTCTGTTTTAAGAACGACATTGAGATTGCGCAGTTCCTTGCTGTCGACCTGTGATTTGAGCGACATAAGGGAAACCTGTTTCTGATGAGACAGATTTTCTTCACGTCTGCTGAGTTTGCGTTTTTCGGATATATGTCTGGCTTCCTTGTCATTTTTGGCGACTTTCATAATATCGCCAGCCTGTGGCACTTCCCCGCTTATTCCTAACACCTCGGCAGGTTCACCAGGCTTCAGCTCGCTGAGACGGTCGCCGCGGTCACTTATAAGGGCACGTACTTTTCCGTAAGCTGTTCCAACCGTGAATGGGTCGGAAAGCTTTAATGTGCCGGTGACATCTATTACTGTGGCGACTACACCTTTCTTCGGGTCCAGTCTTGCTTCTATAACAATGGCCTGACCTGGCTTGTCCGGGTTTGCCTTGAGTTCCATGAGTTCGGCCTGAATGGATATTATTTCAAGCAGTTTGTCCAGATTCAGGCGTTTTTTGGCCGAAATCTCTATCATCGGGGTCTGACCACCCCATTCCTCGGCAACAAGGCCGTAATTGGAAAGCTGCTGCTTTATCTGCTGCGGATTGGCTGTGGGAAGATCTATCTTGTTCACTGCAACGATTATAGGAACATTTGCAGCTTTTGCATGGTTGATGGCCTCAAGAGTCTGAGGCATCACGCCGTCAACGGCTGAAACAACAAGCACAACAATATCAGTTACTTTTACACCGTTGGCGCGCATGGCGGTAAAGGCTTCGTGGCCAGGGGTGTCAAGCACAGTTATTCTGCCACGTGATGTTGTTACCATATAGGCGCCGATATGCTGTGTTATCTGGCCTGCTTCGGTGTCAACAACATTTGATTCACGCAGGGCATCAAGAAGCGTGGTTTTGCCGTGGTCCACATGGCCCATGATTGTTATAATGGGATAACGGAGCTTGAGATTTTTCTCATCTTCCTTCTTAAGTTCTTCCTCAAGTTCTTCTTCACCGAACATGGGAACAAGTTCAAGATCATATCCGTATTCAGCAGCCATAAGTATGGCAGTGTCTTTGTCAAGACGCTGGTTTATTGTTGCAAAAACTCCCATGCTCATGAGTTTTTTTATGAAATCAGTGGGTTTTACATTCAGCTTTTCTGCCAGATCGCGGAGAACAAATTCAGTTGACATTTTGATTTTGGGCAGCTGGGACTGGGAAGATGTAACAGCTGCTGTTTCCTTTGGCTGTTCTTTTTTTGTTTCCTGCTGTTTCCGTGGCTGCTGTTGCTGTTTCTGCTGTGGTTTCCCGCCACGGTTTTCCACAGGTCTGTTTTCCGTTTTTGTCTCCTGTTTCGGTTTTGAAGGCCGCATTATGGCAGGAAGTTCTGCCTTGGCACCTCTTGGCCTCATAAGAGGCGGAAGCGGATTTGAGGATTTTTTCTGCTGCGGCATTG
>CACZRG010000115.1 GCA_902783485.1 uncultured Elusimicrobium sp. | reverse complement strand
CGTTTCGCGGTCATGGAAGGCAATGTTTAAAGAAGGCTTTTCCAGCTGGAACATCTGCAGGCATAATTCCAGGACAAGCGGCTCTAATAAGTTTTGAGGAATAAGCACTCCGGAATGTCCCTTATGCCATTGAATGTCAGGGAATTTCCTTTCAAGGCTTACGGCATCCATTATTAACGGTTTGGATATGTCTTTTATGTTTTCATCAGGAACCTGAATTTTTCTGTCGTCTGTTTTTTGACGGTTCAGCCTGCGGCTTATCATAAAATGCACATACATATCCGCATAGAAAAGATTTGTTCCATCCCGTCTTTTCCAGCTCCTGTCGCCATAAGGAAGACTGGAAAAAGTACCAATCATGGCTATTCCGTCAGAGTCAGTGCCTACCTGCTGTAAAATGAAAAAATCACCTTCTTCAAGTTTTTCCCAGTCATAAATGCTCCAGTTCATGTCAGCATGGTCTGAATATTCCAAATCTTCCATCAAATCCTCATGCCGGTCTTCCGTCCAGCTTGAAATTTTCGGATTCCAGCGTAAAATATATCCTTTCATAATCTTTTTCTGCCTTGTATTTTGCTCCGTATAAAAATAGTATTGATTTTACAGTTAACAGAGCCCTATGTTTTGCGTAATGATACTGTATACATATTACCATTATATTGTACGAACAATGACAACAAATTTAAAGAAAATTTCCTAATTTGATAAGGCCCTGTTAAAGCGAAGTACTGACACAATATAATTATAAAGGACGCAGATATTACTTAGTCGTACTGAACCTGTTTAAGAACCTAATTAAGCCGTAGAGCTACTGAAACAAGTTCAGAATGACGGAAAAATACTAAAATCAATACTCTTCTTATAAAAAGCGTTTTAATAATTAAAAAATATCCAGGGCAATAACAAAACTGGCATAATATATTTTAAGCAATCGCACAGGAGCATATTATGGGAAGCAGGAATATCAAATATTTGTCATACGGAATATCTGTGTCTGATCTGATAAAAGAGGCGGATTTTGGCAATGCTGATGCGTGTTTCCGATTGGGAGAATTTTATGAACACTGTGAGGGAAATGTTTCATCAGACTGCATAAAGGCATTGGATTGGTATCTTAAAGCTGCGGAATATGGAAACTACTCCGGGTGGTTCTGTGCCGGATCATTATATATGAACGGTAAAAGTGTCAAGAGAAATTATAGCAAGGCGGTCAACTGTTTCATGCGTTCTTTTCTGAAAAAAGAGGATTATTTTCGTTTTGACGCAAGACAGGTTATTTTATCAGATAGGAATTACAGTTCCACGGAAACTTTGGAATGGTTTAAAAAAGCTGCTGAAAACGGAAGTGCTGAATCGCAGTTCAAAGCTGGAAAAATGTACCAATGTGGTTCCGGAATAATAGAAGAAAATGCTGATGAAGCTTTAAAATATTTTCTTAAATCGGCCAAACGCGGTAATGACAAGGCTCAGGAAGAACTTGCCCTGATATACTATTCTGAAAAAAAATATAAGAAAGCTTTTGCATGGTTTTTGAAATCAGCAATTCAAGGGAATGTGGAATCGCAGTATATGACCGCCTTATTGTATTCAACTGGAGAGGGTACGGAAATAAATAATAATGAGTATTTCAAATGGATGCATAAGGCTGCCTTGCATGGATATGCCAGAGCCCAGTATTTCACTGGGCAGGCTTATTTTGAAAGCAAGGGAATTGAGCAGAACTGCGAAGAGGGAATGAAATGGTACATAAAAGCCGCTGAACAAAACTATTCTCAAGCTATGTACTCAATAGGATTGGTTTATCTGTCCGGCGAGGGAACTTATCAGAAAGATCAACATGAAGCCCTTAATTGGTTTATCAAGGCAGCGGAACTTGGATTGAATAAGGCACAGTTTATGGCAGGAATGCTTAATGAAGAATTTAAAAACTATGCGGAAGCTCTGAGATGGCACAAAAAAGCCTCCGAACAGGGCGATAGCGAGTCAATATGGCGTATAGGGGCAATGTATCTGGAAGGGACTGGCGTCAGGAAAGATACATCTGTGGCTATGGAATGGCTGCTAAAAGCTGACAAGGCCGGCAGCGTCTGTGCAATGGTTACAATAGGGGATATGTATTATAAAGGCGATGGTGTGGAACAGAATTATGCGAAGGCACTGGAATGTTGGCTTAAACTGTCTCACATCAATCCGGGGGCACAGGAAAAGGCAGGAAAAATGTATTATTACGGAAAAGGGACCAAACGGAATCATTCCAAAGCCCTTGAGCTGTTTCTGATACCTGCCGGGAATGGCTACCCGGAGGCACAGTATTATGCCGGATTAATATATCTTAATGGCCATGGCATAAGGAAAGATAAGGCCGAAGGAATAAAATGGCTGGAAAAAGCCGCCAGACAGGGACACAAAAAAGCCGTACGAAAACTTGAGAGAATGAAATCTGTCTTACCGCATATACCGTGAGATCAGGCGTAAGATCTGGCCTGTCAGGCGTTTAAGGTCATTGCATGCGGCCAGATGCGGGTAAATTTCCTTTAATTTCTCATAGGTGTCATATTCGCCCTCATTGTCCAGAGCCACGCCTATTACTTCTGTTCCGCGGCTGATTATCTTCTTCACAATGTTTGCCGTGTCCTTTACCGAAACCGGCGGATAATAATCCCCATAAGAATGTGAAGGCTGGCCGTCGGAAAGCACTATTATCAGTTTTTTTTCGCAGAAACTGTTCCTGTTTATGTAATCCTCCGCCCAAAGCAGGGCAAGGCCGTCCCTGTTGTCGCAGTCTGCTTCAAGCTGCATTATATTGTATTTTTCCTCTTCCCTGGCATTAAAACCCAGGAGAATGTTTATGTCAATTTCCTCCTCTTTCATACTGTTGCCGCGGTGTTCCGCTACGCAGTGTTCCATTCCCTGTTTTTTCAGGACCTCATGCAGTATTACGGCGGAAACCATTGCCGCATTGCGCCTTGTCCCATACATTGAGCCGCTGCCGTCTATCAGCAGCAAAGTAGCTATGTCCGGAACATCTATACCCGGCTGTTTTCTGTGCCAGAATCTGCGTTTAGGATCGCCTATGTCTTTGGAATCAATGCCTGAACCGAACAGAAAACGGCGTTCCATTACCGGAGTATGCAGTTTAAGTATCTGCAGAAAACGCGAACAATAGGAATTTATGTTCAAATGGTACTGGTCATATATGTTCTGATATGCTTTACGCAGATTCAGGTTAATCTTGGGACGAAGAACATTTATCTTTACATCTTTATGCAAAGGAGATTTTGACAGATCCGCACCCGAAATATGAACAAGTTCGCCGGAATAATTTATGATTTCCGTGCAGTTTTCGCTGTCTGCGGCAAACTGACGGGACAAAATATATATAATGCTGTCCTTATTTTCCTTGTCCGCATAATCAACCGGAATACCGTCCAATCCGGCAAAAAGCCGTCTTTTTACCGCCATTGTTTTCCCTTTATGACTGAAAGACCCTGCAGCAATGCCTTTGCCGCCATGCGTAGCCGCTCCTGCTATGTATTCAGGCAGAATGTCCTCTATTTCAGCATAGCAGTCTTCGGGAACAAGATCATATATATGCTCCAGAATTTTTTTGCAGTATTCGTATCTTCCGTCAGGTGAAGGTTCTATTGAGCCTTTAAGGAACAGTTCCTTTGTCTTTTGCACATATTCCCTTATCTCATCTTCCGGCTGTGGAAAAATGAACATAGGATAAAGCAGTTCTCCGGCCATATAATCCAGATACCTTGTAAGAATCTTTATTTTTTCTTCCGCCTCATGGAATTTTTTCAGCTTTTCCAGAAGAGGCATCATTTCAGGCTGCAATTCCCCTTCAGGCTTATTCTCTATGCCTTTAAGTTCCTCGGGGATTTCCTGCTTCATGCGGCCTGCGGCTGTGCCTTCTGTCTTTTTTTTCGCAAGTATATGTGCTATTCTGCCGAATTTCAGATAAGGCTCTATGTTGTCATAGACGCTTGCCCCGGCTGCCTCTATGTAGGCATCTTCTATTATATTTGATATTGCTGCTATTGTCTTGCGGAGATTTATGCGCTTAGGATTGTCTTTGTCCTCAAAAAAAGGGTCGTTCTGATAATTTGGAGGAAAATTTGTATATATCAGGTGAAGTGCCTCGTGCAGTGTCTGGCTGCGCGCGGTCATTTTCAGGGCATTCCATGGGTCTGCCAGAAATTCCGGCGGCCATTGCAGAAACATACCCGTGTTTTTAAGACATTTCTCATCCTTGTAAATGTCATGCGAGGCAGGGTCTACAATTATGTTCTTGCCGTCGGTATATGCGGAATCCTCATTTATGAAGAAAAGATTTACATCCGCAGTTTCGGAAAAAGCCCTTGCGAAAGATTCCTCCGCCTGCCTGTTCCTTTCGCACTGGAACCTGTCAAGAAAATCCTTGTATTCCTCTTCTGAAAATTTGTCTGAGCTTATGCTCCGGCTTCCATTGCCGGATGATTCTTTATTTATTTCC
Source organism: uncultured Elusimicrobium sp. (assembly GCA_902783485.1). Lineage (GTDB taxonomy): Bacteria > Elusimicrobiota > Elusimicrobia > Elusimicrobiales > UBA9959 > CACZRG01. The sequence continues at coordinate 7,061 of CACZRG010000115.1, read as the reverse complement.
ATTTGTAAATCATCAGTATTCCGCGTATGGCCTGTTCAAGCACCCTGTCGCATTTGGCTATTGGTATTATGGTTTTCTCGGCGGCGGACATATATCCTTCGTATTTTGCCATTCTTGCCCAGTTTTCCAGATTTCTTGGCGAAATGACCACATCAAGTTCTTCCGCCTCTATTTTTTTTCGCAGCTTGTGATAAACGCTTATTATCTTGTCTGCCACAGGCTTACATTCCGGCACCCTCATTGTGAGCATACGCAGAATTGCCTCATCGCTAAGCTCTGCCATTTCCACTATCGCGCTAAAACGGTTATACAGGGACTGGTTAAGTTCCTTTGTGCCGAAATAGCCTATGTTCATTGTGGCGAAAAAACGGAAATTCCTGTGCCTCCGCACTATATCTCCGTTGTCCAGCCTTACAAAGCCGTTGTCGTCAAGAAGAGAGTTTAGAAATGCCAGGTACTGCGGTTTTGCGAAGTTTATTTCTTCAAAAATAACCGCTCCGCCTTCCCTTATGGCCTTTGTCACGCAGCTTTCCTTGAAGATTATCCTGTCATCTTCCGGAATGAACTTGCCAAGCACAAACTCGTCAAGATTTTCCGTGCAGTTTATTGTTTCCATTATGGGCAGTCCGGTTTCGCGGCATACCAGTTTGCAGCTCATTGTCTTGCCTGTGCCTGCCGGACCATGGAACAGTGCCGCCATTATGTCTCCCTGGGTTATAGCATTGCACAGGCTGCCAAGTTTTGCCGGAAGCACAAATTCATCAGAAAGCAAAGGCAGGAACCGCAGCTGCTCCTCGCTGAAATCTTCTTTGGGAAAACGTCTTATTTTCCCTTTGTCTTCTTTGGAAAGCTCCTGTTTGTTTTCCCTTATTATCTCATAAGAGGTAGACAGGCTGGAAAAATCCTTTTTGTCTGCGGCAGGAATTTCGCCGTAAGTCAGCCTGTAATCATCGGATTTATGCGTCTGGTAAATATCCTCGCAGAGGTTTACAAAGGCATCCGGATTTGGAGTTTCCAAAAACTTTTCCATCAATGCCCTGTACTGTACGTTTTTTTCCATTTCCCTGAATATAAGCAGCATAAACGATGGCAGCAGCTTGTAGCCTTCTTTCAGTTCCGACACATTGCCCGGGATAATTTTCCCATCACTGCTGTATGAGGAAACCGTTATATGTGAGCCTTTTAAAAATGCCTTGTATGAACATATATTGCCGTCAATTATGCCGTTGTCGTGGTAATCCTGCGGAATTTCCATTTCAAGCATATATTCGTCATTGTTCGTGTTTGAATAAAGATCACCGAAAGTTCTGCCTTTTGCCGGGTCCGTCATTGGGAGCAGCATGGAGTGCAGCAGCATCATTGCCTCGCCTATTGGCTGCGAAAGGGTTGTCGTGCCCTTGAATGAGCGGTTGTCCGGGTGTACATAATACTGCGTGGCATCACTCAGATGCCTGAACCCGAAACCCTTGTAAATCAGCTTGGAATTGCTGCGGCAGGTCTTGAATGCTATTTTGAATATGTTCATTTGCTTTTGCCTTTTTTTCTTTCACGTTCTTTTATGGATTCCCTGATATTTTCGGTATTGTCCTTACATTCAGAAAAATCAGGGTTTTTCTCTGAACAGCATACATCCCTGAATAGTTTTACTGTTTCTTCAACAGGCAAGTCATATTTTGCCAGCAGTCTCGGGAAATACTTTCCTCCTCGTGAAAATGCTACTTCAACAAAACATTTCTTATAGCTTTCCATTGAAAGTGACTGTATAAAAAGCAGTCCGTTTATTTCAGTCTTGAATGATACTACGACAAAATCCGCATATCCTTCCGGATCGGGATTGCGTCGCATGGAACGTATGGCAAGCTCTATTTCCGCAAAATCCTCTGCGGACATAGGGCGTTTCTGATCCTCTAAAGTAATCTGTCTTAATTTATGTGTCAGCATTTCTTATGTATCCCCATATTACTATTGTAATATTTTTTCTCTTCTGCAAATATTCCTGAACGCAGGCTGGGTTCGGAAGTAATTTTTTCCCATGCCCGTATATGCGGCTTAAATCTTGAATGTTCAGGGATGTTTTCAGGTTTTCCGTCGGCATAGCTTATTGACAGTTCAAGGCTTCCGTCATCGGCAAATGTGCATTTTGTGCCGTCCAGCCTGCCGGATTTCCATGAATTTTTTACTTTAACCCTGCCTTCAGGGGAAAACATTACGGAATCGCCGTCACGCTCTCCGTCCTTATACTGCGTTATCCACATAAGGCAGCCTGATTCATAATAAAATCTCGCTGTTCCATTGGCTTTTCCGTCTTTCCATGGCACTATGGAATAAATATTGCCGTTTTTATAGTATTCTTTGGCCTCTCCTTCTGTTTTGCCGTCTTTAAATTCGGCCTCAAACTGCAATTCTCCTGTTTCATAATAGCCTTTTGAAGAGCCGTTCTGTTTTCCTTCAATAGCAGATGTTTCAAACCTAATGCTTCCGCCTGGATAAAACAGTCTGGCTGGGCCATTTTCACGATTGCCTGCCCATATCACCTCTTCTATTAGATGTCCTTCCTTGTCAAAACTTTGGTCAGGACCTTCTTTTATGCCGTTTATAAAAACATCGGTATGTGCTATCTGACCATTTTTATAATAGCTAATTGCTTTTCCGTCTAATTCATCTTTTGAATAACTTTGTTCCCAGCATATATTGCCTGATGGATAAAAGCATTTTGAAAGACCGTCCAGTTTGCCATTTTTATATTGCAATTCGTAATTTATATTACCGTTTTTATCATAAATTTTTGCTGTGCCTTTTTGAGGCGGCGTGTATACATAAGGTATCAGAAAATTTTTGTTTTCATCATAAAGATGAATATCCGGATCATAAATAGGTCCAAATTCATATCTGAAATCACCGTCCGTCATATCGGATTCTTCGTATTTTATGCCATTCCGGTCTGCAAATTTAATAATTTCAGAACAGGAATAAGGTCCGGAATACTTCTTTTTCAGATTTTTAAGGAAATTTTCAGCACCTCCAAAGAAAGATACGAATTTTTCAGTATTTTCCTTATCAAATTCATACCAGGTTTCATAATGCGAACCATACTGCTGATGTTCAACTTCTGATGTCCTTATGGCAAGTGTTTTGTCTAACCATGACAAATTCATTTTGCTTTTCAGGGAAACCGTGGTAAAGCAGGTTTTCTGCTCATTGTCTTCAACATAAAGTGCCACAGCTGTTTTTGACTGGTTGAAATTATGTTTCATAAAACTCCTGTTTGGCGCATTAAACAATTAAGCGCAAAGGTTCATAAAAAACACTGATTGTTTTTGGACTGAAAACTTTTCGTTTTATCTACCCCATGGACAATCTTATTTTAAATTGTACTTCAAATGGGGTCATGTATACAAAACATTTCATGCACGGTTTATGCGATATGTGTCTGCCCGGATTAAGCCTGTTTGATATGCGGATCAGGAGACTCCTCTGCCTGTGGTCTTTTTTCCCAAGAAAGCAGTACCTTACAAGAAGTAAGTTTTCCTGACTTAACAATGAACAGATCGATAGAAAAAGGCCAAAGAAAGGCCTGAAAGGATTGCCCCCCGGAAAAATTTAAGAATAGGCTCTTTAAAGAAAAGTATTGATACAATATAATTATAAAGAATGCAGATATTACTATGTCGTCCTGAACTTATTTCAGGACCTCTTTAAGCCGCAGATATGCTGAAATAAATCCAGCATGGCTGTAAAACTTTAAAATCAATAATCTTTTTATAAAGAGCTTAAAAATAAACTTTTATCAGCGAAACCTGACTTAAATTCTGGGCGAACTTTGGGGAAAGACCAGTAAGACCAAAACAACAATTAAATATCTATTTCTTCTCTGTTTTTTAGTGTATTTTTAGTTCTTTCAAGATCAACCAAATCTTTAAATGGAGACGATTCAGCCAATTTGGTTACTCCACTTAATATTACTGCAAGCTGCTCATTGTTGCCGCTTTCCATGGCTTTATCTGCCCTGTTAAAAAATTTCTCAAATAATCCTTTACGCTCGTCAAAAGTTTTTTCAAGATAGTCTAAAATTATCTCTTCTTTGCTTTTTATCTGCGCTATGCAAACATCTCTTTGAGCATTTATTCTACTCCTTTCAGTTTCCTGCTCAGCACAAAACTTAATAGTTCCTATCACATCAGAAATAAGATTCATTACTGAAACTGGATTTATTACTGATTTTCCAGTAAAACCTAATGTTTTTGATATGTCTTTTTTCATTTGCCCAGCTCCGTATTTTTTATTAATTTTTTCGTTGTTTCTATGATATTAAGCCCTTCTTGTGACACATTTCCCTGTTTATCTAATATTGGTGTATTTATTAGATTTATAAGAGCTTTCATAAGAATTGCTGTTTCCTGAAAAATCCTAACATGCCTGTCATTATCACACTCAAAATTTTTGATTTTTTTTAATCGGTTGAATGATTTCTTTGCTCTTGACTCTAATTTCTCAGTTATATTTTTAAGTTCATCTATGCGCTTTTTTATACCACTAAAAGTTTCCAATCTCTGTTCAATGCCCCGAACACTATTGGCAAGTGCACTCGCCTCCTTTATCACCTTGGTCAAATTACTTGAAACATGACAAATATAAGTTAAGGCAATCCCTACCAGAATCACTCCTCCTACGGCAACATTAGTTATAGTGGCCAATGTTTCAACACCTGCAGCAATTCCACCTCCGCCAGTTGCAAGGGAACCTCCACCAAGCCATGCTAATGTAGCATTTGTGGCCGCTGCGCCAGATAAACCTGAAATTGCCGTACCTGTCGATGCTGTAGCAAATTGACCGACCACTGTCATAACAGCAGCAGGTGTTTCAATAGCTGTTAAAACACCGGATGCCGCAACCATAATCGTACTGCCAGCAATTTCAGAACCTGTCATTCTGCCTGTAATTTGCAAATTGTCAATAAAAACATCTATTTTCCTAAACTGCTGACGCATATCTGATGAGATATATGCACTTGTTTCAACCTTATAAAATTTTTCTTTATATCTCTGTTCCATTTTTTTCAGGACACAAAAAAAATCTTTTACAGTATGTTTAAGTACCTCAAGACGATACTCACCAAGCGGTTTTAACTCATAATTTAAAAGCCACACACATTCTTTAGTTTTTGCTTCACAACATTTGTGCAATTCTTTTGCCACTGCTTTTATCTTTTCTGTTCTGGCTTTTCTTTTCCCAAAAAAAAGCCAACAAGGTATATCTTTTGTTAATTCATCAAGTTCTTTAAACAGTTTACTTAACTTCCATTTATAGTATTTGTTTTTCACATAATGATAACCTTTTTCCAAAACACTCATGAAACACCTCCGTATTAACAGTTTGTTTCTTTTTAATTGCAACGCTAATCCGCAACCCGGCTTTTCCATTCTCCCCACGGATACTTTTTAAAACATTCGTATAAGCCTTAACACCCCCAGTATTATAAAGTACAGACCTGCTATGGAAAGGACAGATTTAAGAATGCTACGAAGTTTTTTAGGAGCAAATGATATCCAGCCAGGCAAAATACGGAGCAGAAAATATCCTACTACAAAATATATTATTGTACGGATCATTTTTCGTCTTTTTCCGCCTTTATAATGCCAGGCTTTGGAAGTATGTGTATCAAGAATCTCTGATTTTCCTTGTTGAACGGATCATCAGGCTGGGAACGCATCGCTCCGCTTGTACCGCTGCCACAGATTAAAAGTTCTGCCTTTTTATTGTATTCAGGCGAACGCAGCCTTATGCCATTATCCTCCCACAATTTGACAAGATACAATGCACGGTTATAGGATAGTATATCATTGTTATTGTATTCATCCCTGTTGTAATTATCTTTTGAAGCCTGCCCCTCCACTATAATCAGAAAAGGAGATTTGTACTCATCATATGCTTTATCAACAAAATTCTTTATCTTCCGGCCAGCATTTATAAGTTTTTGCCTTGTGCCTGCATCTAACAACCGGGGACTAAATTTATAAGCCTCATATTTAACCTCTATTTGCAGCACATGCTTCTGATACTCCTCGTTATACTTGAAGAGGCCCTGGTCTATATTCCTAACTGATCCTTCCAGGGAACGGATTTTTTCTATCTGTTCTTTATTTGCCTTCCCTTTGTCGTTCATTATGATAAAAGTACTTACAAAAAGAACAAGCATTATAAAAAAAAGGGTAGTCATAAGATCTGCATAACTAGCCCAAAAATAGGATTTTTGTTTCATAATATTGTGGCTTGTTTTAAATTTTGAAATTTAGCAAATATAAAGCAAATCGTAATCTTATGCCATTTTTATCAACGAATGGATTTGTTATTTAATGCTGGCAGGGTCTTATTTACTGTTTTAACTGTTCCCTCAGCATAATTTGCCGCATTAGCATAAAATTCCGACATTTTCCGCATATTGGCATTTATATTCCACAAAATCCAAAAACCTCCGCCTGAAATCAATGTAAACAGAATAATAAACAGAACAGCAGCTATTTTTACTCCTTTATGCCGCATTATCACAGCCAATTCACCGGATTTTATGGCAGCAATGTCTTTGGAAGCTTCCGCAAGGTTATTTATTATGTCCGACTGCTTATTTATTGCATTATTAAGACGGCTTATCGCTTCAGTCTGTTTTCCGAGACTCCCGTTCCATTTTGAAGAAATATCTTCCAGATTCTTTTGTCCGTTGGAAAGACCTTCTATTATTGGCTGAAGAGACATTATGCTTTCGAAAACTGGACCAAGCTGGTCAGTATTCTTCACTACAAAGTCACCCTGCCGTTGTAGATAATTATCAGCAATAATGTTCAATTCACTTATGTATTTTTTATGTTGATCTTTAAAGTTTTTTATAAGGTCAGTAGTCTTACTTTTCTGATCTTCAATAAAACCACTAAGGTCTGATACGGAAGTTGCATGACTTATTTTAACGAGGTTTATAAGGTCCTTAGTCGCACTTTTCTGATGTTCAATAAAACCACCAAGGTCTGATAAAGCACTTTCCAAATTGTCCTTAGCAGCTCTATATGCCT
>CACZRG010000114.1 GCA_902783485.1 uncultured Elusimicrobium sp. | reverse complement strand
CTGCCTGGCAGTCTTACTGCTTTGCCCATGATAAGGGCGTAGAGTTTCATTCTTTCCCTCAGTGGAAAACGGAATATCTGTCTGGCCATGGCCTCGCTTTCGAGCATATCCCAGTCCCGTGGAATTTTGTCGAAACCATTTTCCACCCAGGCCAGGAATTCGCCCGGATTCAGATACCCGTTCTCACCGTTCTCATCCTTTTCATAAGCCTCGGCGCTGTGTACAAAAACATCTGTAAGATGAGGAATGACATTCACATTCGCGCTGCTTATTCCTGTTGTGCAGTTTCCTGTAAAATGCAGTAATTCCCTTTTGCCAAAACCGAAAGCTGAACCGAAACTTTTTTCACCAAGAGTTATGAATCTTACACTGCCAGGGTCAAAGCTGTCTTTTGCCATACGTCCTGTAAGAATAATCCTGCCGGCCATGATTACATATTTATAGTCCTTTTCATTCAGCGCTGACGCTAAAAAACCTATAAGCGGGTAAACTGGAAGCATGGCAATATCTTCTGGCTCTGTTACAAGCGCAGATTTAAGCAGTATTGCTTTGTTGTGCAGTGGCGAGTCATAATTATCTATCAGCAGAACCGGATTTATGCCATAATACAGTTTTATATGTCTGCTGATAACTGAAAGCATTTCGCGCAGCGGAATACCTGAAAGATCAGCTTCTATGGGAAAACGGGACATTTCCTCAATTATTATTTTTTTCAGTACAACTCCTGTTTCTTCTTTTGATATGCAGTTTTTAAGAGGGGCCAGATTCAGATGGATAACAGGGTATCTGCCGGCTTCATTAAGATATTTTTCCCCTCCGTATTTTCCTATGTCCATATTTCTGAAAACCGGCGTTATGTCACTGCCCGTATTTTCAAAAAAGGTATGCAGCATTGACAGCATAAGTGTTTTGCCAAAACCTGGGGGAGCGGCAAAAAGGAAATTCCTTGATTCCGAATCTATCAGGGCCTTTATCATCATGGTTTTGTCGGCATAGAAGGTATTAAGGGCCTCCATGAATTCCGGGCTTGTATCTGTCCTTTTTAATTTCCCTTGAGCGGGGCCGCTGGTTTCATTATATGAATCTGCCATTTATATGTTCCCCTCTTTCATATTATTCTGTATTCAGCCGTGTTTTTTTACGTTTTATTAAGGAAGTTTCCGTGTTAATTTTTTGGCGGAAGTCTGAACCAGTATTTTATATGATAGATAACCATGAAAGTCTGGTGCAGATATACATTGATTTCCGCTTCCCTTTCATTTTTTTCTTTCTGAGCCTGTTCAAAGTGTGCGCGCAGATTGTTAAGAAGGGAAAGCGGCAGACCTGTTACATGAAACTCAAGAACATCGTACCGGTGGTTTTCCTTTCCTCTTCTCAGAATCTGATTCTCAAGTTCAAAATGTATATTGGAGAGCCCTAAATCCAGTGCATTGCGGAAGAGAATTTTGGCCGCCAGTGGCTTTTCGCAGTCAACGACAAATTTCTGTCTGTGTTCCGCAGGTACGGTGGACGGATCAATTATTACGGCTTCTTCCTCGGAAAGTCCCCATCCCCCTTTTATTTCCGGTGAGATTATTTCTATTTTCTTTCCTTCACGGCGCAGCATTTCCCTTTCCATATCAACAGTGTACTGAATATATGAGTCGAGTGTTACCGGCATGAAAAGCCTGTCGCGCGCTGGGCGGAAAGCAAGTGCATAGGCTTTTTTGTCATTGTCAGTGATTTTCTGTGCTGATTCAAGAGCTGATGAAAAATCCGGTGTCTCTGATATAAGGGCGCGCCAGGCTGCCGTGAATGCCTCACTGAATTCCCTGCCATTATTTCTTACGGCAAGTTTCTGAAGCATTTCAAATGCCAGGTCATAATCGCGGCCTTCGCCATTCATGTCGCCGTTGAAATATATGTTCATAAGCGTGAAAATGGCTGTTTCATTATCTTTTTCCGCTAATTCCCTAAGTGGTGAAAGAGCTTCCTTGTTTTTATTTATAAAAGCAGTGCGGTACCAGTGTATTGCTGCGGCCTCGTTTTTTTCTGCTCCGGGAACAGATATTCTGGCTGAATAAATGTCCCCCAGTTTCTTCTGGGCTTCCCTGTTACCCTTTATGGCTGCTTCTGCAAGTTTTTTCAGTTCATTCATATTTAAAACCTCTGTTAAATAATTATTCTCCCATGGCTTCTTTTATTTTATCGCATAGTATATCAGCTTCAGGACCTATTATTATCTGTGCAGTTCCTTCAATTCCGCTGATTATTCCCCTTGCCCCTAAAGCTTTAAGTTCCGTATCATTCAGCTGCTGTCTGGATATGAGTTCAAGGCGCAGCCGTGTGGCACATGCTCCTATTCCGGTTATGTTTTCCTTTCCACCCAGAGCCTTAAGCCATTTTTCTCCTTCCGAAAGTCTGGAAGTTCCGGCTGTTGTGGTATTTCCTTCCGCTGATATATCTGCTTCTTTCTGTGATTCAGCGGATGTTCCTGAAACTGTCATGCCTGACGGAGCTGTTTTTCCAGCAGGCTGTGCTTCCACTTCCCCGCGTCCTGGTGTGGGCAGATTGAATTTTCTTATAACTATCCTGAAAATGACATAATACACAAGCGCGTATGCCATTCCTACGGGAAGCAGGTATAAAGGATTGCTGCTTATACCGTAATTAAGGAGATAATCAAAAAGTCCTGCTGAGAATGTGAATCCGATACGTACATCAAGTATGTTCATTATCACAAGGCTTAAGCCTGTGAAAACAGCATGGCATACATAAAGCGGGAATGCAAGGAACATAAAAGCAAATTCCAGTGGTTCTGTAATTCCTGTGAGGAATGCTGTAAGCGCAGCCGAAAAAAGAATTCCGGCCGCCTGTTTCTTCTGGCCCGGCCTGGCCTCCGCTGTCATTGCGAGAGCGGCTGCAGGCAGCCCAAACATCATAACAGGGAAAAATCCTGCCATGAAGGAACCAGCGCCCGGATCCCCGGCAAAGAATCTCCACAGATCTCCGTGTGTGACCGTCTGTGTGACAGGATTGATAAAATCTCCGGACTGGAACCAGATGAATGTATTAAGAACATGATGAAGTCCAAGAGGTATAAGAAGACGGTTTGCCATACCGTAAAGGAAAAGTCCTGTATTTCCGCTGCCGGTTATCCAGCTGCCAAAGGCGGATATTGCATTCTGCGCCGGAGGCCATATTATTGAGAATAAGGCTGCTAATGCCAGTGATGCAGCTCCGGTTATTACAGGCACGAATCTGCGGCCACCGAAAAAGGCAAGGTATGGCGGAAGTTTTGTGTCCTTGAATGAATTATACAGTTTTCCGGCCATGACACCGGCAAGTATACCACCCATGACGCCCAGGTCCAGATCGGGATTGAGGGTTTTCAGCGATGCTGTTAGTATAATATATCCTGCAAAAGCCGAAAGAGCTGCAGCTCCGTGTGAGCCTTTGGCAAATCCGGTTGCCGTACCAAGTGCAAAAATGAGAGGAAGATTGTCAAAAAGTGCCCCTCCGGCTTTCGCTATAAACGGAATATCAAAAAGATCTTTCTGCCCCAATCTGTTCAGCAGTCCGGCTACAGGCAGTAACGCTATGGGCAGCATAAGGGATTTTCCCAGTTCTGAAAAGAAACTGCCGGTTCTGGTCAGTAATTTTTTTATTGTAGGCGTGGCTTTGACTCCGGTAGACCGGGACTGTATTTTTACCACTGCTGAATTGTTCTGCACAACACTATCAGGTGCTTTTTTATGTGCTGTGGCAGTAAATTCTTCTGCGAGTGCGCGTACTTCAGCTGCGTTTTCTGCTGAAAGGGCTTTTTCCGCGAGCAGTCTGCAGTCTGTCACACTTATTCCGCGTATAAGTTCTTTGATCATTGGAATTTCGGCAGAAGTCACGGCAAGACTGCGCAGGCCAAGGCCTATTAGCACAGGCACTGCGGTATAATCAGAAGCCATGGTTCCGCATATTCCTATGCTGCGTCCGGATTTTTCAGCCGCGTCCACAGCTGTTCTGATTATTTTCAGTACAGCCGGATTAAGACCGTCAGAAAATTCCGCATATCTGTTTTCCGTTCTGTCCATTGCAAGAGCATACTGGGTAAGATCATTCGTGCCTAAGGAAAAGAAATCGGCATCCGTGAATTTATCCGCCATTAGTGCGGCTGCCGGAACTTCAAGCATGATTCCGGTCTGAACTTCCTTTATTCCAAGTTTTTCCTGTTCTTCCCTGATAATATTCCGGCAGAATGTAAATTCTTCCGGGAATGTTATCATCGGCAGCATTATACGCACAACGCCTTCCGGATTTACCCGCAGTACCGCGCGTACCTGTGTGCGGAAAATGTTCCAGTCAAGCTGCATGACCCTTATTCCGCGCAGTCCGAGCGCCGGATTTTTCTCTTCCGGAATTGAAAGAAATTTAAGATTTTTGTCATTCCCACCGTCAAGCAGACGTATTGTAACAGTATTTCCTTTCTGTGTGTCTGCTATGGAAGAATAAAGCGCGGTCTGTTCATCTTCGGAGGGTGCCCTGTCCGCTCCGGAAAATAAAAATTCGGTACGCAGAAGTCCTATTCCCTCTGCTCCGTTCCCAGCGGCAGCCACGGCATCTTCAGGCGTACCGGCATTGCCAGATACTGTTATTTTTATTCCGTCCACGGTTATAGCCGGTTCAAAGCGTTTTTCGAAAGCTGAATGCAGTATTTCCTTCTTCTTTTTATATTCTTCCGCTATTTCTGATTGTCTGGGAGGATTTATAAGAATTTCACCCGGTGTCATATTTAGAAATATTTCAGAACCTTCCCGTAGACTGAGTATTTCTTTTCCGGCAGACATGATAAAAGGTATTCCGGCATTTTTCAGTATTATTGTGGAATGAGATGAAGGAGAGCCTGCGGCGGATATAAAACCCGCGATATTTTCATCTTCAATATCAGTTTCGCCAGGCAGAAGTTCATCTGTTATTATTATTGAGCCACGCTCAAAACTTTGCCTGACACATACTCCGCAGAGTGCAGCAAGTACCTTGTTTAGCAGCTGTCTGTAATCTGCCTGTCTCTGCCGTACAATATCTGTGCCTGAGGAGAGCAGTATGTTTACAGATTCATTTACTGCAGCAGAAAAAGCATATTCAGCCGTATATCCTTTCTCAATCATCCGGTCCGCTCCTGTTATCAGATGTGGGTCTGAAAGCATTTGCAGATGTGCCTCAAAAATATTTCCTGAACGGCTGTTTTTAATGCCACAGATGAGCTGCCGTAAATCCTTATTCACTTTTTCAACGGCACAGGCAAGTCTTTTTTTCTCTTCTGCAGCGGAGAGTGTCGAATTTTTATCATAAGTAAAGGAAGTACGTTTTAAAATAACAGCGCGTCCGTAAGCCGGAGTGGGGCAAACCGGTATTCCTTTAAGCCGCGTTCCAGGGGCTGATATGTTTTTCTGCTCTTCCTGAATTTCAGACAGACTGGAAACAACTGTGCTCAATCCGTCTTTATCCTGGCTGTCAGGGCCGCTGGCAGGAATGTCTGTATTCTGTGTAGTCTGCACAACAGTTTCCCCAAGTCCGGAGTTTACCGCTTCCGTTATATCATTAAGTGCTGTTGTGGCTTCCGGACCAGATACAGAAACAGTTATTTTCCCGCCACAGGCCACCCCAAGTCCCATAAGTTCAACAATGCTTGTGGCATCAGCTTCGCGTCCGTTGTATGAAATGATTGTTTTTTCTGTTTTGTGTTTTTCTGCTATACCTGCAATTACTGCGGCAGGTCTGGCATGAAGTCCATTTGCGTTAAGAAGAATCAGTTCTGCCTTTACGGAGGAAGTGCCGGAGTCTTTTTCTGCCAACGCAGATTTATCCTGTTCTGAAATAACTGTGAAAAGTTCGTCCTCCAGTCTGATATATCCGTCAGCACGGTTTTCAACCCGGGTATTTTTGTCTGGTGATGTTATGATCAGATAATCACATTTTCCTTCTTTTTCAAGAATTTTTCTGTCGAATGAAAGAATCAGATCTCCGCGCCGTACGGTATCCCCGGCCTTTACATGGCTTTTGAATCCGCGTCCGCCAAGCATAACTGTATCAATGCCGATATGGCATAAAATACGTATGCCGTCACTTTCAATCGTTGCGGCGTGCCGTGCACTGTGTACGGAAACGATTCTGCCATCGCATGGAGAGTACACCATGCCGGAATCAGGAATAACAGCAAGACCATCCCCCAGAAATCCACCGGCAAAAGCTTCGTCTGGAAGTTTATTGAGCGGTATAACTTTTCCATTGGCAGGTGCGTAGATCTTCATACAGAATGACATCAGTAAGGGCTTACAAAGGTATATTCCCGTTTACGGGCTGCTCTCCAGGAGTTCTTTTGTTTTTAAGTATCCTGAAAGCTTCAATCAGAATACTGCGCGATTGTGAAGGCTCTATTATCGAGTCAATGGAGCCAGTGGCGGCTGTCTGATAGGGAGAGGCAAATTTATCTGAGTACTCTTTCGTCAGTTTTGCACACAATGCCTCGCGTTCTTCGGAATCAGCTTCGCGTATCTGTTTTGCGTAAAGTGTGTTTATTGCTCCGCCAGGACCCATAACGGCTATTTCAGCGGAAGGCAGGGCAAAGTTGAGATCACTGTTCATCATCTTCGAATTCATCGCTATGTAAGCGCCACCATATGCCTTACGCAGTATAAGCGTAACCTTTGGAACAGTAGCCTCGCAGTAGGCATAAAGTATTTTCGCACCGTGACGGATTATGCCTCCATGCTCCTGTTCCATGCCTGGCAGAAAACCGGGAACGTCAACAAGTGTAAGCAGGGGAATATTGAAATTATTGCAGAAGCGTATGAAACGGGCTATTTTGTCTGAAGAATTAATATCCAGTGCGCCGGATTTTTCCGCCGGATTGTTAGCCACCACACCTACTGTTTCCCCTCCAAGTCTTATAAAACCGGTTACACAGTTTCTTGCAAATGAATGCTGAACCTCTAAAAATTTGTTATCGTCAGCAAGCCACCATATTATGTGATGCATTCTGTATGGCTTGCGGGAGTCAACATTACATATTCTTTCCATCATCTGTACAGGACGCATATCTGAATCCTGCGTTTCCACCCTTGCGGGTTTTTCCCAGTGGCTTGAAGGAAGATAATGCAGCAGGTCTCTTACCTGTCTGAAGCAGTCCTGTTCTGAATTTGCCTCGAAATGACATACTCCGGAAATTGATGAATGTGCCGAAGCGCCTCCGAGAGTTTCAAAGTCTATTTCCTGGCCGGTTGCTGTTTTCAGCACTCCGGGACCTGTTACAAACATTTTGCTTATGCCTTTTACCATGAATATGAAATCGGTAAGGGCGGGAGAGTAAACGGCACCACCTGCACAAGGCCCTAACACAATGGAAATCTGCGGTATAACACCGGAGCATTTTACATTTTCGTAGAATATTTCCCCGTATCCGTCCAGTGATTCAACGCCTTCCTGTATTCTGGCGCCGCCTGAATCAAGAATTCCTATTACCGGTATCCGCGCTTTCCGGGCCAGGCGCATAAGACCGGCTATTTTCTGGGCATGTGCCCTGCCTAAAGAGCCACCTAACTGTGTAAAATCTTCTGAAAATACTGCGACACGCCGTCCGTCAATAGTGGCAAAGCCGGTTATGACACCGTCCCCTTTTATATGCATATCCTTTATTCCAAAATCGGAACAATGGCTTTCACGCAGAAGAGCTATCTCCCTGAATGAGTTGTCATCAGTGAGATAGGTTATTCTTTCGCGGGCTGTAAGCTTTCCTTTGGCGCGCTGGGCGGCAATTTTTTCCGGTGCGCCACCTGCCAGGGCCTTGCCTTTAACCTCCCGCAGACGCTTTACCACGGCAGGCGTCTGCTGTAGCGTTCTTTGGGAAATCAGTCTGCCGTCAACACGCGGCTCCGAGCCCACAACCGGGTCAT
>CACZRG010000113.1 GCA_902783485.1 uncultured Elusimicrobium sp. | reverse complement strand
TAAAACAGCCCCGGTCTGCATACCGGATTTAAAAGCGCCCAGACCTTTGCGGTACAGGTCACCCTCTATGTACTGATACATAAAGAGTGCCCATAATCCGGTGACAAAACACCATAGCAGAAATTTAAGTTTGGACGCTATATCCATGTCAATTATATTTTAACAAATATTAATATATATCTGTCATTTTCTTCTCCCGGCAGACGGTATGAATACCTTCCGGCACGTGAGAGATGCGCTTTTCTTACTGCAGAATCAACCTCCGGCCTCACTGATTCCACCTGAGCCGCGCTCTGCCAGGCCAGGAAATATCCGCCAGGTTTCAGCAGACGCGCACAGAGCGGAGTTACAGTTTCAAGATGTCCCATGGCTCTTTCTGTGACAAAAGAATATATGGCTTCAGGACGGCCCTCTCCCAGTCTTTTCTGCGTAGCCTTGACGTTCACGAGTCCGGCAGCGGTGGCAGCTTCATTAAGAAAGACACAGCGTTTGTTAAGCGAATCAAACAGATCGAAAAAGTTTTCCTGAAATGCGGCTGACAGGGGAATACCTGGAAATCCGGCACCGCTGCCACAATCCGCTATGCGGTCCCCAGGTCTGATATGTTTTTCAAGAACAGGCACTGCAGCAAGTGAATCAAGAAAATGCCTTGAGCGCAGCAGTTTCTCATCTTTTTTCGAGACCAGATTCATGACAGCGTTTTTTTCTATCAGCGCCTTTTCAAAAATATCAAGCTGTCCACGCTGCTTTTCCGTAAGTTTAATACCATATTTCAAAAGGAAATCTTCAAACTCATTCATTATTCCTCCACTGACGGACATAAATCACGCCGTATGCCCGGTATCATGTTCATCACTGTTCTTTCTGCTTCCGGCTGTCCCTCTACGGTGAATGCTTTCTATGGAAACCCATAGAAGCTGTATGTCTGAAGGAGTCAGTCCGGGAATACGGCCAGCCTGTGCCAGGGTTACAGGTTTTATTCTTGTTAGTTTCTGACGGGCCTCATTTGAAAGGGCAGTAATACTGCCGTAATCAAGTTCTTCCGGGATACGCAGATTTTCAAAACGTTTCATTTTTTCCGCCTCGGCCTGATTGCGTTTTATATAAACGCCATATTCCCGTTCTATAGCCCCGACTTCCATGGCACGGGCTGAATTCCATGGTCCTTCGGCTGGCAGATCCGCTGCTGCCGTGCAGCTTCCGTCAGCCGCTGCACGCACTGCGTCCGCATAGCGCCGGAATCCGTCATGATATTCCATGGGCAGCAGCCCGTAAGAAAACCCGTGTTCTGCAAGTCGCAGATCCGCATTGTCCTGCCGCAGCATAAGCCTGTATTCAGCACGTGATGTAAACATTCTGTATGGTTCATCAACGCCTCTGGAAACAAGATCATCTATCATAACACCTATATAGGCTTCGTCGCGGCGCAGAATAAGCGGGGCTTCTCCTCTGCATGCCAGTGAGGCGTTCAGGCCGGCCATAAAACCCTGTGCGGCAGCTTCCTCATAGCCTGTGGTACCGTTTACCTGTCCGGCAAAATACAGGCCATGGATAACCCGGCTCTGTAATGAATAATCCAGACCCTGCGGGTCAAAATAATCATATTCTATGGCATAGCCAGGTCTTATTATTTCCGCTTTTTCAAGACCCTTAACGGAATGAACCATATCCCACTGTGTATGTTCAGGCAGACTTGTGGAAAGCCCGTTTACATAGTACTCCGAAGTATCAAATCCTTCCGGTTCAAGGAAAATATGATGTTCTCCGTGATGAGGAAATTTAACCACCTTGTCTTCTATTGACGGGCAGTATCGCGGTCCTGTGGATTTTATTTTTCCGCTATAAAGCGGAGATTCATCAAGGGAACCGCGTATTATTTCCGCGGTAAGCGCTGTCGTCCGTGTGATGGCGCATGACATAAGCCTGTTTGTTATTCGTGGAGTGCGCCATGAAAAAGGTTCAGGTTCATCATCAGGCCTCTGTTCTTCGCATACGGAAAAATCTATGCTGCGGGCATTCAGCCGCATGGGCGTTCCGGTTTTGAGTCTTTTGGTTTTTATTCCTGTCTCTTCAAGAGAAACTGACAGCATATCCGCAGCCGGGTCATCATAGC
>CACZRG010000112.1 GCA_902783485.1 uncultured Elusimicrobium sp. | reverse complement strand
TTAAACCGCAGATATACTGACACAAATTCTGCATTCCGTACGGAATATATAAACAAAAAAAGACCGGTTTTCCACCGGTCTTTTTTGTTCCGCCATATTAAATCGTAAAGACGGAAAGCGGATAATATAATTATTTTTCCAGTTCTTTTAAAAGTTCCGCACAGCTTTCCCTGAACAGGTCAGCAGCTGTTTTTCCATCCTCATCCCTGACAGACAGATCGGCCTTGTCCGCTATAAGCATGCGTATTATATCAGCGTTCATATTGGCAGCGGCAGTAAGAAGCGGAGTGCGGCCTCTGCTGTCAGCTGCGTTTTTATCCGCTCCCTTTTCAACAAGCATGACCGCAATCATGGTTTCACCACTGAGCGCAGCCATATGAAGGGCAGTAAAACCATCATCATTTTCCGCATCAGGATCCGCCCCCTTACCAAGCAGCATAGAGGTTATCTCCGCCTGGCCATAGTAGGCAGAAAGAATAAGCGGTGTATTTCCATCCTCGTCACGGACATTAACATCAGTGCCAGAATTTAAAATCTGCTCCGCAGCTTCGGCATTCCCGTCCATAATGGCTTCAAAAATATTCATATTTTCCATATTTTCCCTCTTGTCAGCTCTACTTTGCCTTAAATTAAAGATATTTTACTGTTTCGCTTAAAGGTTTTCTGCTGGAATGTGGCGGCAGCGGAGCTGCGTCAGGAGCTGCATAGCCTACGGGCATGAAAAGTACAGCTTTTTCATCTGGCGGAAGGCCGAAAGCCTGCGCAGTCCTGCTGTTAGGGAAAAAATTGCACCAGCAGGTTCCAAGTCCAAGATCAGCGGCGCGCAGCATTACATGAGTTGCCACAATACTCACATCTTCCACGCCTGAGTGTATACCTTTTTCAAGAGGATTCCTGAACTCCTCATTTTCATTATAAGCGAAAAGAAGAACTGTTTTCGCACCGTAAACACAGGGAGAAAGCTCTTCCATTTTCTTTATTGCTTCTGCACTCTGAAGCACATAAATACGTTGAGGCTGGCTGTTCTTTGCGGTTGGCGCGAGCCTTCCGGCCTCAAGTATTTCATTCAGTTTTTCAGCCTCAACAGGCCTGTCTGAAAATTTCTTTACGGAGTATCTTCTGCCTACAAGTTCCCTGAATTCCATAATTTTCCTCTCCTGCTGATTTTAAATATCTTTAGTTTTAAATCAATTCAGAATATTTACTTCCTTTTTATCCTGTCAGCTATTTTAACAGCTGTTTTCTCCGCTGCTGTAATGGCGCCGGATAGTATTTTTTCAGTATCAGAGCCCTGAATATCAAGATTTTCAGCCTGAAGCAGATGAGTATTCCTTACGCCTAAAAGCAGCCTGCACAGACTATCCGTATAACCATAGCCGAAATCACCATACACCGGCCCGCCGGAAGTGCTGACATAAACCATATCAGAAGCATTGCAAAGCCCCTGTGGTCTGCCATCTGCCGTATACCGGAATGAAAGTCCGTCCACACATATATTTTCAAGAAAAACCTTCAGTACGGAAGGAAAAGAAAAATCCCAGTATGGCGCCGCAATAACAAGAATATCAGCTTCCGCAAAAAGATGTGCACATCTGAACACTGCATCGCTGAAATCACCCCTGCCTGAACATTCAGCACGGAAATTAATAAATGCCTCGTCTATTGGAAAGATATTTCCTTTTTCCAGTTCCGTATACAGGCACAACTCTTTTACTTCAGCAGCACACAGATTTTCAAGAAAACCAGTAAATCTTTCCGCAAGTTCAAGTGTACGTGAACCGGAACGTGCACAGGCGTTTATCAATAGAACTTTCTTTAAATCACCGCTGATATTTTTCACGATGTTATTTTATCTGCTGTTCTATTTCCTTATAACCATCGCCGGACGTACGGCGATACTTTCGAGGCTTACAAAATCCCCGGTTAATTTTATCTTGCCATTGTAATTAACATATGCGGCGCATACACTGATGCTTCCCGGAGTGGCGAGCCACCACCATGTGCTGCCGGTATTAAATTCCGAAATACCGCGTTTCACCGCATAGGGTGTAGGAAAAAGCAGCCTGTCGTGATTCTCAACAAAATATTTTTCCACTTCAGTGGCATTAAGCAGGAAAGGTATTTTCTCAATGCGCCTGGTTTCATCATCACTGAATGCGATTTTCACAAAATCCGTAGCCAGCCATTTGGCGAGCGAGCTTGATTTGAAATCATTCCCGTCTGTCTCATCTACATTGAAAGCCTTGGCATCAAGCCCACGGTAACTGACAACGAGCATTTTGTCATCATCTTCATCAAGCACAAGCCATTCCACGGCTTTTCTTGTACCGTCCTCATAAAACGGATATGTACCAAAGGTTATTATGCGTTTTTCAATACCGTCAGCCTTTCTGCTACCGTATGATTCCTGAATTGCCTCTTTTTCCAGCTCCTGTTCATACGCTTTTTCCATATTTGAAAGACGTATCTTAAGAATACGGCTGTCAGGTTCTTCAGCTATACATACGTCAAAAAGTCTGCGGAAAAACTTAGCCCACCCGGGTGTGCGGCCGGAAAATTCCTTAAAAAATTCCGGTTTTTCAAGTTCGAGGAAATCACAGAAAGCCCCGGTTCCGGGAAGGAACATGGAATACAGCTGTTTCATATCCTCAGCTGAAACGCTTTTCAGAAGCTCACTGATACTGTCGAATTCCGCATTTTTAAAATTGAATACCATAACTTTCACCTTTTGATATATTATATATAATCATCTTACCACCCTGAATTTTATACTAAGAGATTTTAAGCCCCTGTAAACAAAATACAGTGAATGCTCACCTTCTGCAAGCACCCATAAATCCCCTGAAATTTTCCTGCCGTCCAGATACCACACAGGGCTGCCGATACCGCGCGGAGCCCTGAAACGCAAAGCCTGGGACTGCAGAGGATAAGAAGGATCTATCTTGAAAATATCATTATCCTTAGGAAAATCCGGTCTATGTGCCCTGGCACCACCTTCCACCCGCTCAGGCAGCTGACCCTGGGGCGGGACGTTAAAAGTGGAATTAAAATATTCCGTTATACGCGCCTGGCAGGAATCATCTGCCTCCGATGTTCCTGACAGCCCGCCTAATGCACATATTTCTCTTTCCACTATTCCCTCAGGAGGAACAAATTCAGAAGAACCGTACATACTGTGCAGTCTCATGGCTATTTCACGCATAACAGGAGCCGCACCGGTTATGCCGGAAATCCTGCGCATAGGGCTGCCGTCAAAATTACCGGTCCAGACGGCGACAGTCCATTCAGGCGTGTAACCAACGCACCAGTTATCACGGTAATCCTTGCTGGTGCCGGTTTTCGCGGCAATGGTAAAAGGCATATGCATTGGTGAATCAGTACCGAACGCCGCGGCGCGGGCCTGATTGTCCGACAGAACAGAATTAACCAGGAATGAACTACGCTCATCAAGCACACGTCGGCCTGCCGAAGCAGCTTTTCCTT
Source organism: uncultured Elusimicrobium sp. (assembly GCA_902783485.1). GTDB lineage: Bacteria > Elusimicrobiota > Elusimicrobia > Elusimicrobiales > UBA9959 > CACZRG01. The sequence goes on along the minus strand of CACZRG010000112.1, from coordinate 3,259 downwards.
TCTCAAATATTACAGGCTGCCATATTCCTCCACGTGCAAGAGCCGCATAGGCAGCCGCAAGTTCAAGCAGTGTAACCTCACCATTGCCAAGAGCAAGCCCTGCACCATAATAACTGCCTTCCCTGCGCAGCGATTCAAAACCGAAAGCATGAAGAATTTCAAGGAATGACTCCGCACCTGTTTCCTCCGCAAGACGTACTGCCGGTATATTGTAAGAACATGCCAGTGCCTCGCGCAGACGCACCATGCCGTGATTATTCCTGTCATAGTTCTGCGGTGTGTAACCGTCGCTTCCGTATAAAGGCTCGTCTGAAATAAAATCAGCAGGGGAGTGCCCTTTTGAAAATGCCAGACCGTAAAGAAAAGGCTTGAGCGCCGAACCCGGCTGTCTCAAAGCCCTTACACCGTCTATCTGTCCGCTGTTTTTACTATCGAAGAAATCCCTGGAACCGACCCATGCCAGTACCCCGCCGGTACGGTTATCAAGCACTATAACTGCTCCACCGGTAACATGGTGTTTCTTTTCAAGGCGCTGGACATTGTTTTTAAGAGCAACCCGGGCAGCCTCCTGAATCTCCGGAACCAGAGTGGTAATCACAATTCCGCTGTTCCATTCCGGTGAACGGTTCAGTTTTGAAAGCACCCAGTTAGAAAAATGTGGCGCATAAAAAGGCTGCGATGCACCTTTAATCTCCGGTTTTTCCAGAACAGCAACACGGTAATTTTCCTCATCAATATATCCGGCACTGAGCATTTTCTGCAGTATCTGCTGTCTTCTTTTCTCGAATGATTCTGGCCGTAAGACCGGATTATAAAGTGCCGGAGCCCTGGGAATTCCTGCCAGCGCCGCAGCCTGCGAAAGACTTAATTCGGCTGCGCTTACCCCAAAATATGTAATGGCGGCAGCCTGTATCCCGGCTATATTGTTTCCATAGGGAATCATATTCAGGTATGCCTGAAGAATTTCCTCTTTGGAATATTTTTTTTCAATCCTCACCGCAGAAAATGCCTCAGCCGCCTTTCTTCGGAAAGTATGCGGCCCCGGATTATATGCACGGTAAAGCTGCTGTGTTATGGTAGATGCGCCGGACACTGTGTGGCCGGACTTTATATTCTGCGCCACCGCACGCGCCACTGCTTTTATATCAACACCGCCGTGTTCAAAAAAACGCTTATCCTCAGCAGCGAGAGTTGCGAGTATAACCCACGGGGAAATACGCTCTATCTGTACCGGCTCACGGAAAAGTCCATCCTTTCCGGCATATCTGCGCAGCGGCCTGCCATCTGCGGAAAACAGTGCGGCCGAAAAAGAGACCGCAGCAGATACTTCCGGCACTCCGGCGGATACGGAACGGAACGGAATTAAAAGAAGAAATAAAAACATAATCCCGTTTTTCACAGAACGCCTTAAAAAAGGATCCGGAAAAAACGGGATTGTTTTATACACAACTGTAATCAGGCAGATTTTCAGGGTTTTATTATTTCCCGTGAAACAGCCGTTGCGCCGAATATCTCCGGCTCGTAAATACATTCAGCCTTGGCAGCGGGTACTGTGTATTCGCCAGCTGTTACAGCCTGAACAAGGTATGTGTATGAATGTTCTCCTGCGGGCAGATAATCTGCCGCAAGTACCATTCTGTCCTCATATTTTTCAGAATGAGTGAATCCGGAGCACATACCGCCTGTTTCATCAAGTCCTTCCCCTCCGGCATTAGGCGTGCCAGGGCTTACTATCTCAAATCCCGCAGGAACAGGGTCATTTACAGCAACGAACATTCTGTCCTGAGGAGTCTTAACCTTTATTGTTACAAGAGCCCTGTCACCGGCTTTAAGCGTTCTGCCTGAAAGAGGCTTTACGGTTCTGCTTATCTCAAGTCCTTCCGATACAGCCTCCGTGCGTGGCAGAGCCTGGAATTTCATACGGTAACTGTAATATACACGTCCACTGCCTTCCTTTCTGATATTTACCGGGTTCTTCGGGCTTTTTACGAAAATATCATTGAAGGAAACAACGGCATTTGCTTTTTTCTTCTTTGAATCCAGCGTTGCAGATATGGCATTCTTTCCTCCTGCTGTAACAACCGTTTTCTGTGCACTGAATGTTTTTTCATACTTTCCGGCATATGCTTTGAGCGCCTGCCACACTGCAAGATTCTCCGGCAGGGTGCGCCAGTGATTTCTGGTTTTTCTTTCACGCAGCAGCCATTCTGCCACTTTACTGTCTCCATTAAAACCACCTTTCACCTCAAGCATGGCAGAAAGTACAGACGCAGTGGTATTAACAGAGGAGGAATGCAGCCACGGAAGTATTTCCTTTTCCTCAAAGAACATTGTTGAGGCCGTTGTCCTTGAAACAGCCATAATGTTTTCAGCCAGTTTTCCGGTGGCAGCCTGATCGTATCCGGAGGCTTTCATGGCGCGCAGCAGCCAGGCCTGTCCCTCAACAGAAAGACTGTTTCTTGAAGCATACAGTGAAGATATGCGGTCTTTTACGGAAACACCGTGAAGCGCAAGGGCATAAACAGCCTGTGCCTTTGCCGCAAGTTTTTCTTTTTCTGAATAAATATACGCCGTACTGCCGTTATCTCCGTTTACCCATGAAGAAAGCCATGTTTTGGCCTTGTCAGCGGCTGAGCTCATTTTATATTCCGTATTTTTACGCATACTGTAAGCTACACGCAGAAATTCCGCAGTTATATACGGGTCTGCCAGTCTGCCGCCTTTCCAATAGGATAATCCCCCGCCCGCTGTCTGATAGTCAGACAATGAGTTTATAACAGCTGCCGCTTCTCTGCTCTTTCCTGAAGACTGAAGCAGCTGCGCCCGCGCCAGCTGGCTCTCAAGCATTTCATAGGGATAGGACAATATATAATCCTCTCCGCCTTTAAGCCCTGTAACTATGCTGTTTGAAATTTCTATCTCCACCTGACCGGCAGCATTCTCATAGGGAATCTCTACGGTCTGCCTGACTTCGGCAGAAGAATCAAGCACTCCTGAAACATAATTATATTCCCATTCCCTGGTATCCCTTACCTTTATCTCCCTGCGCAGTCCATCCTTTTCAGTTCCGGCATCCGCAGAATAGGCAAATACACCTGTACCGGTTTTATCCGCAGTGCAGTCCGCGAGAAAAACCTTCGAAGAACCGGAACCTGCGGAGAATTTTCCAGGCAGGACGGAGGCGCTTACAGCACCGGTTACCGCAGAATTTAATGTTCCGCTCTGGGAAGAATGAGAATAATTCTGCAGCATTACGCCA
>CACZRG010000111.1 GCA_902783485.1 uncultured Elusimicrobium sp. | reverse complement strand
ATAAGGCTTAAGGATTTCCTTGTGAAAAACAGTCTTGAAGATTAGGGAACGCAGAAAGAGTAGTCTTTTTTGGCGTTCCCATAAACTGTAAAAAAATGTAATATTTGCCACTGTTTTCCTGTAAAAAAGTGTTAATTTGGTGCAAAATTTACTGTAAAAAAATGTAAAAAATGGTAAAAATCCATATTGCGAATTTTGACAGGTTTTGCACAAATTCGCAGTAGTATTGAGAATTTGCATAAATATTGTTATAATTCTCAATATGATACAGCGTGAAAAGACAAACAGCCCTAAGCAAAATATGCCACTGCATACACGATCACGACAAGGCAAATGAATAAAGACTGGTCTGAACTCAACAGCTGCCTGCAGGCACAGATAAAAAAGAAGGATTCCTTCAAGTCCGGCATTGATTCACTGTTCAAGCTGAGAAATGATCTGTTTCGTGTCATATTGTCATTCAGGAAAGACTTGTCTAGAAAGGATTTTGACGCAATCCCGTTTATAAACGCCAAAGGGTATCATTCCAAAACTATTGCCTATTCTATATGGCATATTTTCCGTATTGAGGACATAGTCTTGCACACGCTGATAAATGACGACGAGCAGATTTTCTTCAGGAGCAATTATCAGAAGCGTATTGATTCACCGATTATCACTACGGGAAACGAGCTTGCAAAATATCAGATAGCAGATTTTTCAAAAAAGCTAAATTTGGAAGAGCTATATTCTTATATATCAGAAGTCAGGGAAGGCACAGAAAACGTTATAAGCCGTATGAATTACGACAGTCTTAAAAAGTATATCCCGGAAGAAAGAAAACAGAACCTAATATCCCTGAATGTGGTAAGCAATGACGAGAGAGCAAACTGGCTTATTGATTACTGGTGCGGAAAAGACATATCCGGCCTGATAAGAATGCCGTTTTCAAGGCATTGGATAATGCACATAGAGGCATGCCTACGCATAAAAGCCAGGATTAGTTAGGAAAGGCGGAAATTCCGTTCAAGGACAATATTCTAAAATCCGTTCTGGACTGCTTCTTCAAAAGGAAAAACGAATTTGAAAAACAAGGTTTTGCCTCAATACGGAATGAGTACACAAGATACTGTCATTTTCTGGGAAAAAACATCAAAATCAGCGTAAATGGCGGAAAGGAAACAGTACTCGCAAAAGAAATAAATCAGGATGGAACATTGACGATAATTTCCGACGGAACGGAAAAAACAATATCCGCCGCAGACATATTGTATCAATGAGCAATTAGCAATTGTGGAAATTCCTTATATAGAAACCTTAATTTCTCGTCGTCATAGCGATGAGCAATAGCGAAGAAGCAATCTATTGTGCTACTGCAAACTGTAAAAAAGTGTAAATTTTACCGTAATTTTCCTGTAAAAAAATGTTAATTTGGTGCAAGATTTCCTGTAAAAAAATGTAAAAATGGTAAAAATTCTATTGCGAATTTATGCAGGTTTTGTTATGATTCTCAATATAATACAGAGTGAAAAAAGCAGAAATAAGCTAAAAAAAGAGATTTAACCGCATTATGACCGAATCAGAACGCAGGGAACAGGCTCGCCAGTTCATTCAGAAATGGCATAACAGGGGCAAGGAAGACGAGGATGACCGCTCCTACTGGCTGGATATTTTGCAGCGTATTCTTGGCATGGATAATGCCACAGACCGCATTGACTTTCAGAAAAAGGTCATTGTGGACGGCAATACTAAGAAAATTGATGCCTACATTCCCGAAACCAAGGTTCTGATTGAGCAGAAATCCATTGATGTGCCTCTTGAACGCAGGGTGCCGCAAAGCGGAGGCATTTCACTTACGCCCTACGAGCAGGCCAAGCGTTACAATGACAATCTGCCTTACGACGAAAAAGCCCGCTGGATAATCACAAGCAATTTTGCGGAAATATGGGTTTATGACATGAACGCAAGAGTTCCCACGCCGCAGAAATTCAGCATTGAAAATATGCAGAATCATTCCCATTTCCTTGATTTCATCATGGAGAAAAAAGCCAAAGCCCCGACTGTGGAAGAGGAGCTTTCCAAAAAGGCAGGCGAATATGTTGGAAGAATTTACGACGCGTTCATAAAGCAGTACAACAATCCGGATTCCGCCGAGACACAAAAAAGCCTGAACATTCTGTGCGTGCGTCTTGTTTTCTGTCTTTACGCCGAGGATGCAGGGCTTTTCAGGCAGAATGATTCTTTCAGCAGATATATTGAAAAACGTTCTCCCGAAGATTTGCGTTTTGCCCTCATACATCTTTTTGAAGTGCTTGACACACCGGAAGACAGCCGCAAGGCAATGTATCTATCCGAGGAACTGGCATCGTATCCGTATGTAAATGGCGGATTGTTCGCGATAAAAGGCAAGAATGGCATAGAAATTCCTCAAATTACCGAAGAAATAAAGCAAATACTGCTTGAAAGTGCGAAATTTGACTGGAGCGGCATTTCCCCGACGATATTCGGAGCGGTCTTTGAAAGCACTCTTAACCCGGATACACGCCGTAAGGGCGGAATGCATTACACGAGCATTGAGAACATTCACAAGGCCATTGACCCTCTTTTTCTTGACGAATTAAAGGCGGAACTTGACGAAATAGCCGCAAATGTCAGCGAGAATACGACACCGAAGCAGAAAAAAGAAAACAAAAATCAGCTGCTGGAGTTCCAGAACAAATTGTCGTCGCTGAAATTCCTTGATCCTGCATGCGGAAGCGGAAACTTCCTCACGGAAACATATTTGAGCCTTCGCCGTCTGGAAAACGAGGCAGTGAAGCTGATTTACGGCAATGACAGGTTTTTGGGCGACATTTTTGACCCGATAAAGGTGCATATAAGCCAGTTTTACGGCATAGAGATAAACGATTTCGCCGTGGCAGTGGCAAAAACGGCATTATGGATAGCGGAAAGCCAGATGATGAGGGAAACGGAAGACATAATGCAGAAGACAATGAACTTTCTGCCGCTGAAAACCAATGCGAATATTGTTGAGGACAATGCCCTGCAGCTGGATTGGCGCTCCGTAGTCAGTCCGAATGAGCTGAACTACATAATGGGCAATCCGCCGTTTGTGGGTGCAAGGTTAATGACAAAAGCACAGAAAGACGAGCTTTTAAGTGTCTTTGGCGAAAACTGGAAAAACATCGGAAACCTGGATTATGTCGCCGGATGGTACAAAAAAGCCACGGAGTTTATGAGGGGATTGGAAATTAAGACCGCCCTCGTTTCTACCAACAGCATTACGCAGGGCGAGCAGTCGGCAATTCTCTGGAAGCCTCTTTTTGAAAGTGACATACACATTGATTTTGCATGGCGTACATTCCGGTGGGACAGCGAATCCAGCGGAAAGGCACATGTTCACTGCGTGATAATCGGCTTTTCCTGCACGGAAAATAACAAGCCGAAAACAATATACGACGGTGAAAACAGGATTGCCGCCTCAAACATAAACGCCTATCTTATAGACGCAGATGATATTTTCGTGGAAAGCAGGCAGCACCCCTTGTGCGAAGT
>CACZRG010000110.1 GCA_902783485.1 uncultured Elusimicrobium sp. | reverse complement strand
TGCGGATATTTATGTGGCTTTCGGAATATCAGGAGCACCGCTTCATATGGCGGGTATAAATGCCCATAGTATAGTCGCTGTGAATAATGATCTTTCTGCACCGGTATTTTCAGCCGCTGTCAAAGGCTTTGTCTGCGATGCCAATGCTGTACTTGAAATTCTTGCGTCACTGCCGGCATTCAGAACCGGAGGCAGTCCGGGTAATTTAAGGAAAAGTTCTTCAGAATCCTGTTCAGAGGTACATGATAAATGAAACTGCTTCACAAGCTGCTGCTTCTTGTTTTCTGCGCTACAATGATACCTATAGGACTTGCTGCTTTTTTTCTTTCTTATTACAGGACACAGACAAGAAACAGCGTTATGACACTGCAGAAAAACGTGGTGCAGCTTTCCGCACTTATGGCGGAAAGGGAAATGCAGGATCTTTCGCGACGGTTTGACAGACTTGAAAGCGCTGCCGCAGAGGAAAAACTTTTCTCAGTACTTGAGCAGAATCCTGAATTTCTGTTTTTTGCTGTTACTGACAGAAATGGAAATGCACTGCAGTCCGGCGGAGATCCTGAATTCGTCAGATTGTTCGGAAATGCGCGCGCAGATGAGGACGATCTGTTCCTTAAAGCGCGCGCCACCGGCATTGCCACAGTTGGCGATTTTGAGAATATGTTTAATCTGCCTGCGTGCCGTATAGTTTATCCATGTGGGCGGGGCCGGTATATTTTCGCCATAGTCAATCTTCGGGATATAGCGGAAAAACTGGAACAGACCAGATTCAGTTCCGGAGGTCTGCTTCTTGCTGACAGTGCCGGCAACGCAATACTTTTTTCCCCGGCTCTTGAAAAGTTCTCTAAAGACACAATAAAATCAATGACCGAGGCTGATGGAATTTTCCGCGTGAGTGGTGACAGGGGTGAAAATGAATATCTGGTTGTGTCGGCGAAGGTGGGGAATACAGGACTATATCTGTTAGGCGTGCGTGGCACAGAAGAGGCTTTTTCCGGACTTAACCGCATGAGCTGGCTTATGGCGTTTCTTGCTCTTGCAGTTGCCACAGCCCTGTATTTCTCTGCTATGTTTTTTACACGGCAGGCGGCCCGTCCGCTTGAAGCTCTTTCTGCTGCTGCAAAAAGAATATCGCATGAGGATTTTAACAGTCCGATAGAAACTGAAAGCGAATTCCGTGAACTGTCTGAACTTATTGATTCGGTGAATGTCATGATGAGTGAACTTAAACGCTATCACGGCATACATCTTGAACAGATATTTGAGGAGAAACAGAAACTGGAAATGCTTGTAGGCCTTATAAGCGACGGAATTATTTTCTGCGGGCCTGACGGCAGCCTGATTTATGCCAACCGCCCGGCTATGGAAATACTTGGTTCCGGCAGTGACAGTCCAGAAGAACAACGCATGAAAATATACAGACTGGCCAGGGAAAAATCCGGCGGTGAGATAAATATATGCTCAAACGGAACTGAGAAGTGGTATGCCGTGAATGTACGTTCCGTAACACCAAAAACCGAGGCACCGTCTGTTTTTATAACTCTTCACGATATAACACTTGAGAGAGAACTTCAGCGGGTAAAGGAAGATTTTTTCAGTGCTGCGGCGCATGATCTGCGTGCCCCTCTGCTTTCCATGCAGGGATATATAAAACTGATGGAATATACGGCAAAAGATGAAAAACAGAAGGAATATGTTAAAAATCTGAACGAAGCTTCAGGACGGCTTTTTACGCTTATTGAAAATATACTTGATTTTTCAAGGCTGGATTCAGACAGTTTCCATGTGAACCTTCAGAAACTTTGTCTTGCTGATTTTTTTGATTCCGCTGCGCGGGCTTTTGAACCTGTAATGGCGCAACGTAATATTAAATTCAGCTATGACAATCTTCTCCCGGATGACACAGAGTTTGAAGCAGATCCGGATCTGCTGCGGCGCGTTACCGACAATCTGCTTTCCAATGCGGAGAAATTCACGCCCGAAGGTGGAAGCATTTATTTCCGTGTTGAGGAGGCTACTGAGGATAAGATAGCTGCCGTAGGGATAACGGCAGAAAATCCATCCGCCGGAAAAAGACTGCTGTTTACCGTGAGAGATACAGGTCCTGGCATACCGGAAAACCGCAGAAATGAAATATTTGAGAAATACAGACAGCTGGGGAACAAAAACAGAAAGGGATTCGGTCTGGGGCTTGCAATATGCAGAAAGATAGTGGAACTGCATGGCGGATATATATGGGCGGATTCAGGCAAGGGGGCTGTTCTGCATTTTATTATATAATTTAAAAAAGATATGGATTTACTTTGGAGAATGGTTCTTGCCCACCTGCTTGCGGATTTTACGCTGCAGAGTGATCTTGTGGCCAGGTGGAAGCGCGAAAGCTGGTTCGGAATGCCTCTGCATTGCCTCATGCATCTTGTAATGCTTCTTCTGCTTACATGGCCTTTCCTTGGACAGCGCTGGGTTTATGGCATGAATGGCTGGCAGATCTGTATTGTCATTACACTGCTTCATTATATAGTGGATATAACACGTGTTTTTCTGATAAGACGGTTTCATTTCCGCGATAGTCTGGCAATGTTTGCAGCTGATCAGATTCTTCATTATTATGTGCTTTTTCTTGCCTCCGGGCACATAGCCATACCCGCCGGCATGAATATTCTCCCGGCAAAATGGTTCATAATATTTTCGCTGTTCGCTTTTACTGCTCATGCCGTGACGGTTACAGGATATTATATGGAAAGGGAACTTGACCATGATAAAAAATATCCGCCCGCCGGGGCCAGATATCTTATGATAGGCGAACGCGTGGTTCTGATGCTTTTTTTCTTTATGCCAGGAGTATTCTGGATGCCTTTTGCTTTTCTCTGGATTCTTCAGATTTACCTGATGAAAACACGCAGGGTGGTTGATATTTCCTCCATTTCCCTGGCTCTTAGTATTTTTATGCCTGTTGTCACCGGTTCCGCCGGACGTGTGGTATTTTACGGACATTTTTAAATTTCCCACCGCAGATATGTATGTGTTTCATATGGACTGACAAACTGAATTACCGTTCTGTTTTCCGTACTGTATAATTTATCAAAATTATTATAATATAGAAGTATGGAATACCAGGATATAAGAGATGTAACATTCGCGGTTATAGATACGGAGACAACAGGAATTTTTCCCCGTAGCAGCCGGGTGTGCGAAATAGCCGGGGTTGTATCACACGGATATGAGGAAATTGATTCTTTTTCCTGGCTTGTGAATCCGGAAATGCCAATGCCGTTAACGGCATTCAACGTGCACGGAATTTCTGATGAAATGCTGGCTGACCAGCCTGTTTTTGAAGATATAGCGGCCCAGTTCCTGAGCCGCATAGAAAACACGGTGATTGTAGGGCATAACATAAATTTCGATATTAATTTCCTGAATATGGAACTTCGCCGTATAGGACTGCGTTTTCCAAAACTGCCATATATAGATACACTGGCGCTTGCGCGCAAGAGTGGTCTTTTCTCAAGAAACAACCTGGGAACCATAGCAGAGGAACTTCATATAAATAATACCGGCTGGCACCGTGCAATGAATGATGTGAGAACCACAAGGCAGGTGCTTTATTTTTTCTTCAGGAAGATGGAAAAGGAAAAAGGAATCTGTAAATTTAAAGAAATTCATAAACTCAGCGGAGGAAAATATGTCAAGTGAACACGATCATCATAATCATGATGAGGAACTTACAGTAAGTCTTGGAGGAGATATTGATCTGGACGTACTGGAAGATGTCGCTCTGGGCGCAGAGGTTTCTGTACCTGCGGCAATGCTTAAAAATATTGCTGAACGCAGGGCCAGACTGGAGAAACTGCTTGATTCAGGTAAAACCATGTATGGAATAAATACCGGTTTTGGCCATCTGGCAAGCTGTAAAATCTCCCGCGAGAACCTGAAGGCGCTTCAGGTGAACCTTATACGTAGTCATGCCTGTGGTGTCGGTGAGCCAATGTCCCCCGAGGAGGTACGGGCGCTCATGTTCGCCCGTGTATATGAACTTGCACGCGGTTTTTCCGGTGTGCGGCCGGTTGTTGTTGAAACACTTGTAGCGATGCTCAATAAAAATGTGATTCCTTATATTCCGCGCAAGGGTTCAGTGGGTGCCAGTGGCGATCTGGCTCCATCCGCACACATGGCGCTTGTAATGATAGGCGAAGGTATGGCCTGCATTGGCGGAGACGAGGGCGATTATGAATGGAAAGCAGGCGCTGAAATAATGAAGGAGGCCGGAATAGCCCCAATAGAGCTGGCAGAAAAAGAAGGTCTTGCCCTTATCAATGGCACGCAGGCTATGAAAGCTGTTGGAGGACTTGCGCTGCAGGCAGCAATGAATCTTGCTGTTAATTCCATAACCATAGGCGCCATGACCGCTGAGGCACTTAAAGGTACACCTGTGGCTTTTGACAAGAGAATCCACGATCTTAAACCGCATGAGGGGCAGAAATTTACTGCGGAAATGCTGCGGGATCTTCTGACTGACAGTGAGATACGTAAATCGCACGCAGAGAATGATGACCGTGTTCAGGATCCGTACTGTCTCCGCTGTATGCCGCAGGCAGTAGGAGCAGTGCTGGATGCTCTTTCAAATTCAATGGAGACATTTGAAACAGAACTTCAGAGTGTTACTGATAATCCGCTTATAGTAGATTCCGAAGATGTGGAAGATGGCGTTGATGTGCTTTCCGGTGGAAATTTCCATGGTCAGCCGCTTTCTTTTGCCGCTGATTTCGCGGGAATTGCTCTTACAGCCCTTGGAAATATGTCGGAGCGCCGTATTTCCCAAATGGTTAGCAATTTCAAAATACTGCCTCCTTTCCTCGCGCGTAATCCAGGGCTTGAATCCGGTTTTATGATTGCCCATGTAACCGCTGCCGCTCTCTGCAATGAAAACAAGGTATTAAGCCACCCGGCAAGTGCTGATTCAGTGCCTACTTCGGCAAATCAGGAAGATTTTGTAAGCATGGGAATGAACGCGGCCAACAAACTGGTGGAAATAGTAAAAAATACCGCACGCATACTTGCGATCGAGGCGCTTGCTGCTGCAGAAGGCATGGAATATCATCGTCCGCTTAAATCCAGCAGACAGCTTGAAAAAGCCCTGTCTTTTATCAGGGAGATAGCTCCGGCTGTCAAGGGTGATGATGTTTTCAGCACAAAGATAGAGAATCTTTCTATGTATCTTGCCGATTTCGAACTTGATGAACTGTGAAACCGGTCTGTTCCCCATAGGAACCATATATTGAAAAAGAGTTATTAAGGAGAAAACAATGGGAAGAGTAATAAGAGCGCCGAGAGGAAACAAACTGACATGTAAGGGATGGCAGCAGGAAGCTGCCATGCGTATGCTTATGAACAATCTGGATCCGGATGTTGCCGAACACCCGGATGAACTTATAGTTTATGGCGGACGTGGCAAGGCGGCCCGTAACTGGGAATGTTTTGATGCAATAATAGAATCGCTGAAACAGCTTGAAAATGATGAGACTCTGCTTGTCCAGTCCGGCAAGCCAGTAGGAATTCTGCGTACGCATGAATACTGTCCGCGTGTCCTTATAGCCAACTCAAATCTGGTTGGAAACTGGGCAAACTGGGATGTTTTCAACGAACTGGATAAGAAAGGACTTATGATGTACGGACAGATGACGGCCGGTTCCTGGATATACATAGGGGCACAGGGAATTCTTCAGGGTACCTATGAGACTTTTGCAGAATGTGCCAGAAAGCATTTCGGAAGCGATCTGCGCGGCAAGCTGGTTGTCAGCGGCGGTCTTGGTGGAATGAGCGGAGCACAGCCGCTTGCTGTTACAATGAATGGCGGTGTTGCCATTATTGTCGAAGCCGATGAGAGCAGAATACAGAAGCGTCTTGATACAAAATATGTGGACATAAAGTGTACTGATCTTGACGAGGCTCTTGAACTTGCTGGAAAGGCTGTCGCCGCAAAACAGGCTCTTTCCATAGGGCTTTTAGGCAACTGTGCCGAAGTGCTGCCGGAAATGGTTAAGCGTGGTGTAAAAGTAGATGTGCTTACAGACCAGACATCTGCGCATGATCCGCTGCGCGGTTATATACCTAAAGGATATTCTGTCGAAGAGGCTGCTGCGCTGCGTGCTGAAAATCCTGATAAATATGTTGAACTGAGCATGAAATCCATAGCAGAGCATGTAGAGGCAATGCTTGCGCTGCAGAAAGCCGGCGCAGCAACATTTGACTATGGCAACAATATACGTACAATGGCCTTTAAACAGGGGGTTAAGAATGCCTATGATTTCCCTGGATTTGTTCCTGCGTATATACGTCCCATGTTCTGTGAGGGAAAGGGCCCGTTCCGCTGGGCTGCGCTTTCAGGAGATCCTAAAGATATAGAAGTAACAGACCAGGCTCTTAAAGAGCTTTTCCCGGAGAATAAACATCTCTGCAACTGGCTGGATATGGCTGAAAAACGTGTGCATTATCAGGGACTGCCTTCACGCATATGCTGGCTTGGTTACGGTGAGAGACATATTGCCGGACTGCGCTTCAATGAGCTTGTAAAGGAAGGAAAGATTTCTGCACCTATTGTTATAGGCCGCGACCATCTGGATTCCGGCTCTGTGGCAAGCCCGTTCCGCGAGACAGAGGCCATGAAAGACGGTTCTGATGCTGTTGCAGACTGGCCTATACTTAATGCTCTTGTCAATACAGCTTCCGGCGCCAGCTGGGTTTCTTATCATCACGGTGGTGGCGTTGGTATGGGATACTCACTGCATGCCGGACAAGTTACTGTTGCGGACGGAACACCAGAAATGGCAGTGCGCCTTGACCGCGTACTTTCAAACGATCCGGCCATGGGAGTCATACGCCATGCAGACGCTGGCTATGAAGCAGCGAAAAAATTCGCCAGGGAAAAAGGCGTAAAAATTCCCATGAACAAATAAAGATATATGTTCATGTGATAATGGCTGTTTCACTGACAGCCGGTAAAACTTCCGGATTCTGCAGATATC
>CACZRG010000109.1 GCA_902783485.1 uncultured Elusimicrobium sp. | reverse complement strand
AATAAAAAAGGGGCGTTCAGGCCCCTTTTTCTGTTTCTTCTGCCAGATTTTATTCCTCAGGAAATGCCATGAACGCATCTGCCTGTTTTTTCAGTTCCGGCAACAAGACAGCGGTTTAATGATGCTTTTCCCGTGGAACCGGTTATGAACAGGATTTTCTTCATTTCTTGTCCTGCCCTTTATTGTCTTTGGCAGTTTTTTCTGGCTGGTCTTTTTTGTGTCCTGCCTGTTTTTCAGCCTTTATGTTCTGGCCTTTGTTTTCAGGCTTTGCTGCTTTGTCCGGTCTGCCATGATGACCGTGTCTATGGTCTGCACGGAAGGCTTTAAGTTCGTTCTGTACTTTGTTCAGAAGTTCTTCTGAATACAGTTTGCCGGTAAGGGCTTTTCTGGCTGCGTCTCCGGCCTGCTCAAAACCCTTTACTGCTGCCATGTTTTCAGGTTTTACGAAAGTAAGGCTTTTGGCCAGTATTTTTAAGGACTCGTCATTGTCCCTGCGGCTCTGAACGGTCAGTGCACGGAAGGATTTACGGCCTTCCTCAAGCAGTACTGCCCTGTCGGCCTCATCGAGTGAGTCAAATGCCTTTTTGGATATTACGACAGCACCAGCGGAGGTTGTAAGCGGCAGTGTGAGCATATACTTCATTTTTGTATTCCACTGCAGCGCCATCGCTGAGAGGGGGGAGGCGTAAACAGCATTTATCATTCCTGTCTGCAGTGATGACATTACGTCTGTTACGGAAAGAGGTATGGGCTTTATGTCCAGTGCAGTGAAAGCTGCCTCTGCGGTTGGATCGCCTTCCCACAGCCACATTTTAACTTTCCTGAAATCCTCTTTTTTCGTTATGGGTTCATTTGAGAAAATGGTTACTATACCCACTTCTGCCCAGCCTAACAGAACATATCCTTTCTCTTCGAATATGGCACGGAAATCACTGTCCATCACATCGTATATGTGATCTATTTCCCTGGGGCTTTTGAAAAAGAACGGAGTATCAAGCAGCCGGACTGCGGGAGCTATTTCTCCTATCCCTACGCCGGTAAGTCCCGCGCCCTGAAGCTGGCCCAGACGCATTTTCCGCACGACATCTTTTTCGTCGCCCTGGGTGCCTCCGGCGTATATCTTGAATTTTACGCGGCCTTCTGTTTTGTTTTCAACTTCTTTTGAAAATTCACGCATGGAATTCATCCATGTGGTTCCATCCGGAGCCAGTGTGGCAAATTTTATGGTTTTGGGAGCTGCCTGCACGGCTGAGGCCAGGCACAGTATCATAAGTGCGGGTATTATCTTCCTAAAAAAGTTCATCTTTCTCCTCCAGCAGTTTTTTTGCCTTTATTTTTGCGGCTTCATTTGGCAGTCTTTCCGGACCGTCAGCTGGTTCCGTGGACAGAATCTCATTGAGAAGTTTTTCAAAAAGTTCTTCGTCCAGATCCGCAGTGGCAGCCATTTTGGCGTACTCGTACTTTGTCATAAGGAAACCGGAGCCTTTGCCGGTTAGTGCCTTTTCAAAATATTCCTTTGACTTCGCAGGATCTCCGCCAAACATTCTGGGGCGTATTGCGTAATATGCGCCTTTGAGTATATAGGCTCCATTGTAATAATATTCCGGATCCAGCTCCTCCATGCGGTTTATCGCAGGCTCAAGCGACGGAAGTTCCGCTATCGCCGCAGGGCGGTGTTTGTTCAGGTTAAGATAGGAGGCCTTGCAGAAAGTCTGCCAGAACAGGGCTGGTGCGTCTTTCTTTCCCAGGGCTGAAAGTTCTTTTCCATTAAGGGCTTTTTCCGCGTACATCTGACCTTTTTTATAGAAGGCTGAGGCTCTTTCCCTGTTTTCATCTTCTACAAACATAAGCGAATAGCCGCAGAAACCCATGGCCGCGTTGGTTAACAGTTTTTTGTTCTCCGGATCGCTTGACAGCAGTATTTCCATAAGCTGCAGGTTCGAAGGCATGGCTTCCTTTACGTACTGAACATCGCTTTGGGAGAATACCGTGTCAAGTCCGCTGTCTACTATTCCTGCGGTTACACGTGCGGCTGTTCTGTTCATGGAACAGCCGCACAGAAGTACCGCAGCAGTCATGGCCGCTGTGAAGATGGAAATCCTCACAGACGTGCCTCCGCCAGTTTTGCTATGGTTTTTACCAGCTTCGCCTGGTTTTTGAGGAAAGATTCTGCTGTCTCTTCATAGCGGTATGACCAGTTGTGATCACCTACGGAATTTGGCAGGTTTATGCGCACGGCGGAACCTGTGATGTCCTGTATAGGCACGACTACTAATTTTGAGGCCGCACTGAAAAGTTTTTTCAGCAGAAGTTCTTTGCCTTTTTCGTATGAAGACGGCATACGTACGCCCTTGCCTGCTATCATGGTCCACATGGCCTTGCGTTCCTTGTTGTTGGTCTTGGTCTTCCACCATTCGGCCATTGTTTCCATGTCATGCGTGGAGGTTGTTGCTATGCTTATCGGGAAATAATCTTTCGGGTCTGTGTATACGCCTTTCTTCTGTTCCCAGCGCATGATTTTATATCCGGGAATCTGAAGGCCGGCCAGAACCTCACCGACATAAGGCGGAATAACGCCAAGATCTTCGGCTACGGGCAGCATATCACTTGCTCCGGATACCGCTACCAGGAAGTCATGCCCCCGTTTTCTCTGGGCTACAGGATCAAGAATATCGAAGTTTGCCTTAATATTTTTGTCGAAGGGAATAACCCATGTGCGGAAGAAGCCTACCATATGGTCCACACGGAAGAAATCATAGAATGAAGCCGCATGTTTTACTTTGGCGCGCCACCATGCGAAATCATTTCCCTGCTGCGCAGTCCAGTTGTAGGCGGGAAGGCCCCAGTGCTGTCCGTCTGCGCTGAAAGCATCCGGCGGTGCACCTGCCTCTTTGGTAAGGTCAAATTCTTCGCGGCGGCTCCAGACATCTGCACTTTCCTGGTTCACCATGAAAGGAAGATCTCCTAAAATGCGTATGCCACATTCCTTCGCTACAGCACGCGCGTCTGTCCACTGGCGGTGCAGGGACCACTGTATATATTTGAAATACGTAACCTGCATCCATTCGCGGTTGTACATATCTGTAAGTGCGCCTTTGTCACGGTCACGGAACCAGGGTTCCCACTGCGTCCAGGATGTCCATTTGTAATTATCCTTCAGGTGACGGAAATCTGCGTAATCATCAAGCCAGGAGGCATTTTCTGCGCAGTATTTTTCAAATTCATGCCACAGGGGGGTGTTGTTGTCCACATGCACGCCCTTGAACGATTCCCACATCTTCCACATCATTGAGAATTTAAGGAACTTTACTGCTTCATAATTTACTTTATCTGCAGCACGCAGTTCCGCAAGTCTCTTCTGAAAATCTTCCGAGGCTATTTCATCGCGCAGCCAGGGAAAATCCTTAAGTTCCGGAAGATCCTCCACTGAGATATAAACCGGGTCAAGCGCGAACGCTGAAAGTGCTGTGTAAGGGCAGTTTACACCGGCCGGCATTTCGTTCATCGGCAGAACCTGCAGAAGATTGAGGTTCATGGCCTTGAGGTTGGGGAACCAGCGTTCCATTGTCTTTATGTCTCCTATGCCCCAGTCTTTTTCGGAGCGCATGGAGAAAACCGGGAAGAGCACACCGGTATGTTTTGTTCTTAAAAGGTCATGCATTTTATTATCCTTTGTGTTAATGTAAATTTTTGTTCAGCGTATGGCTATGGCTTCTATCTCAACCATGGCGCCTTTCGGAAGGGCTTTCACCTCATAGGCTGCTCTCGCGGGTGCAGCCTTGGTAAAGAATGTGGCGTACACTTCATTCATTTCGCTGAATTTTGACAGGTCTGTCATAAGAACCGTTGTTTTCATTACATGGTCCATGGTAAGGCCTGCTTTGGCCAGAATGGCTTCAATGTTCTTAAGGCTGGCTGCGGTCTGGGACTTCACATCGGCCGGGGCCATCATGCCGGTTTTAGCATCTATGGGAAGCTGCCCGGAAATGAAAATCACTCCGTTCGCTTCTGTTCCCTGAGAGTAGGGACCTATTGCTGCCGGCGCGTGTTCGGTTATGATTATGTTCTTCATGATATCTCCTTAAAACAAAAACTATACATAAATATTAGCATATATATAAAACAGAACGTGTGGACTTGTTCCATGTTTGACTTTTCTTTTCTTTTACTGATAATATAATTCTGCCGGAACACCGTTGCCGCAAAGGACTGAATGGTATACCGTATTTAATATGCACAGAATATTTTCCAATGGAAAAGAATCACCATGTATCGGGGGAAAAGCCGGAAAACTCATTCTCATTGACAGATTCAGGCTTACTCCGGATTTTATTGTGCTTTCATATGATTTCCTGAAAGATGAGTTCGGTGTGGGGCGCGCAGACGTTATGAAAAAATGTTCTGCGGAATTCATGCGTAAAATACTTGAAGCGGCAGAATGGCTCGGTGGGGAAAATCTTATAGTCCGTTCTTCCTGTGCCTGCGAGGATGGAGACGGGCTGAGTTATGCCGGAATGTTCTCTTCTGAAATATGCTCTGCATGTGAAGAACTTCCTGTTAAAATAAAGAAAGTCTGGAACAGCCGCTTTTCAGGCCGTGCGGAGGCTTACCGCTGTGTAAATGGTGGAAATGTTACAGAAGCCATGGGAATAATAATTCAGAAATACATCACACCGGAATATGGCGGAGTGATGTTTTATGATCCGGCCCGAAATACGGCATATGCCGAGACTTCCGCTGGAGATGTATCACATGTCGTTTCAGGAGAAGCGGAGACGCATGGTTATCTGAATCTTTATGAAAGAACATTCCTGACTTCTTCTGAAGGTCTCTGTTCCGTTGAGTTTGTTGATGAGATAGCAATGTTTCTTAAGGAACTTTCTGCTGAAATGAACGGCATTGCCATTGACGCTGAGTTCGCCGTTGCAGGGGGAAGATACTATATTCTGCAGGCAAGGCCGCTTACGGCTGAGGCTGACCCTTTTGCACGTGACTATGTTTTTCCTCTGCGTGCGGAAAGAAGTAATTTTGCACCTGGCGACGAGGATATTGTCTTTATGGAGGACATATTGAAAAAATACGCCCTGCCTGTTCCGGTGTTTTACAGAGAAGGCAGCGATCTGAAAATTTCAGGCCCGGAACTTAAAGCTCTTGCCGCCGCGGTCAGGAACCTTGCGTTTTCCAGCGGATTCGCGGTAAGGTTTAAAAAGGATTTTATGGAAATGCTGCACAGGGATGGACGCAGCCTGAAAGCTGTGGCAGCCTGGAATATTGAAAAAATAATACATGGAATAAAAAATCTTAATTTCCGTTTCTTTTTCATGGATCTTCTGCATGTGGCGGTACAGAAAGAAGCAGAGCGCGTTATTGAAAATTTTACCAGAACCGGTAGTAATAAAAAATACCTGGATATGCTTAAGAATATAGCTCCTGAAAGAACTTTTACAGATAAAAAGTTAGGGGCAGGATTCGGTGCGGCCGGGGTTAACAGCAATTATTCCGGTTTTGAAGCTGATATGGAACAGCTTAAGAAAATACTTGATGCCAGAAGCGGAAAGGGGTATGGAGCAGACCCTGAATCTTCAGTCAGGGAAACATCTGCGTGTCCGGTGCAGGAGATAAAGCCGGAAATAATTGAAAACCTGCGTATACTGATTGATCTGCGTGACCGTATAGATTATCATTTTGCGGCTGTGTCATCGGTTTATCACAAGATAATATCCTGTAAGACCAGGTACCGTGGAAATATTTCAGGGTTATGTCTCCTTGATAATGATGATATTAAACGGGTGCTTGCCGGAGAAAAAATACAGAAGAAACCTGCGCGGCAGATCAGGATAAAGAGAGAATTTCCCCTGCGGGGAATGACGGCTTCAGCCGGAACAGCCGAAGGACCTGCCACTGTAATAAATTCGCTTGAAGATATGCGGCTTGTTTCGCATGGTGATATAATCGTGGCCAGATATACCAGACCTGATCTTATGATTGCCATGGCGAAGGCCGCAGCTATTGTTACAGAAACCGGGGGGCTTACTTCTCATGCGGCTATTACCTCGCGGGAATTGGGAATACCTTGTCTTGTAGGCTGCGCCGGGTGCACATCTGAAATACACAATGGGGATATTGTGCGTATCAGTAACGGGTTTCTGCATATGATACGCCGTGCGGCAGTCTGAAATACCTGTTCTGTTTTTTCTAAAATATCATGTATGAAAAAAAGAACATTCATGGTTATATCTCCCGATGGTACTACATTTGATAATTCCGGAGAGGAACATCAGAATATTCAGATTCTTGATATAATTCAGGCGGAAACATTCGTTGAGGCAGAGAATATAGCCCGCAGTAACAATTATGGTGATTTTCCGCACTGGCAGGTTGTTGAGTATTTCAAACCGGAGCAGGTGACTTTAAACAGACCGGTGAAGCCTGAAAGCGAAGAAGAAATTCCGTTTTCCTTTTAATTCCGATTAATTCCGATAAAGTATGCTTTCTGAAAATATGGAACATTTTCAGAGATATGTTCAGGGCATTATGCTTCAGTATTCATTTTTAAAATAGTCATCGGCTTTTTTGTTTTTCTTTTGCCCCAATCCAATTGTTTTTTTCAGGAATCCTGCAGGCCCCTGATTAAGTAAAGGCTGCAGGACTATGGAACTGACGGTGCTGAATCTTCCTACGGAAGCATCTGCTGATTCAAATGGCCCGGTTATATTCAGTTTTACCGGCAGAACTCCGTCGGGCCTGGCTTTTCCGGCAGCGGCGCGTACGGAAAGTGCAAGTTCCCTTTGCGGCAGCATTATATCCCCTGCTGCCTTGAAAGACAGAAGGTCAGATATAAAATAGAAGTCTGTTACCGAGGCTTTTCCGTTTTTTACTGTTATATCGGACAGGAATTTCTCCACCGGCCAGGGATATGCCGCTTTTTCTGCCCTGACGGTAGCTGCTTCATCTCTTGATTTTTTCGATGAAACAAGGTTTTTTACTTTGAATACTATCTGCCATACCCCAAGCATACGGTCGAAGGTGTTTATTGCTTTAAGAATAAAGGAGTGACTTTTTTTCATTTCGGTCATAAGGTTTTTTT